>NZ_JACHTP010000139.1:0-202 GCF_020135855.1 Campylobacter sp. B0100352/1 | reverse complement strand
CTTGATTTCAAAGATAAGACTTATAATACACTTTATGATATAGGAGTTTAAAATGATAGAAGCTATTGGTTTAGGATGGTTATTTGGTGTGATTTTCTTTTTTGGTTTCTTTTTTGATCTAGCAAAGGGTTTAGGTTTTTTAATCATCTTTTTAGTTATCTTTGCTTTATTAAATTATTTCATAAGAATCAATATAAAAGAG
>NZ_JACHTP010000138.1:0-207 GCF_020135855.1 Campylobacter sp. B0100352/1 | reverse complement strand
AGGATCTAGGTATTGAGGCTTATAATCGATATAAGGAGAAGTTCTTAATATATGATCAGCTTTAAACAAAGCTTTAGAATATTCTTGGGTATAATTGCCTGTGGGTTTAGCATTTTTTTTAAAGATTATCTTATTGGTATCTTTTTCCACATCTAATATCAATCCATTAGGGGTATAAATTTCATAAGTTTCACTCATTTTTTATCC
>NZ_JACHTP010000137.1:0-213 GCF_020135855.1 Campylobacter sp. B0100352/1 | reverse complement strand
AGGATCTAAGTATTGAGGCTTATAATCGATATAAGGAGAAGTTCTTAAGATATGATCAGCTTCAAACAAAGCTTTAGAATATTCTTGGGTGTATTTGCCTACTTCACGCCCATCTTTTCTTTTATCAAATAAGATTTGATTTGTATTTTTATCCACTTCTATTATCAACCCGTTAGAAGTATAAATCTCGTAAGTTTCACTCATTTTCTATCC
>NZ_JACHTP010000136.1:0-213 GCF_020135855.1 Campylobacter sp. B0100352/1 | reverse complement strand
TTCTTTTATATTGATTCTTATGAAATAATTCAATAAAGCAAAGATAGCTAAAAAGATGATTAAAAAACCTAAACCCTTTGCTAAACCAAAAAAGAAACCAAAAAAGAAACCAAAAAAGAAAATCACACCAAATAACCATCCTAAACCAATAGCTTCTATCATTTAAACTCCTGTATCATAAAGTGTATTATAAGCTTTATCTTTGAAATCAAG
>NZ_JACHTP010000135.1:0-225 GCF_020135855.1 Campylobacter sp. B0100352/1 | reverse complement strand
CATAATAAGATTTTTTAATGCTTTCTAGGGAAAGAATATATATTTTAATTCTAACGTATCATTTTTTCAAAAGTCTAGCTCTTTTCGTTTTTAAAAATAACACCTTTCATTTTTTTCCCAACTTAAATCATCTTTCATTTATAATTTATATCAAATTTTAAAATAAAATCAAATAAAAATAATTTATTAAATTTTTATTCTATCTATAATTTCACCTATTAATCT
>NZ_JACHTP010000134.1:0-229 GCF_020135855.1 Campylobacter sp. B0100352/1 | reverse complement strand
CATCACCTAAAATAAGACTATATCCATCCTCATCTAATGTTTTAGGATCATCTAAATCTCTAATAAATTTCTCTTGATAAAAGAAATTATCTCTAAAATGTATCCAAGCTTGATATTTATCTTCTTTATAATAAGATAAATTAGTAGGATAGTCTATTTTATTTCTATCTTCATCACAATAAGAACCAAAGTCTATATATCCTGCTAGAAAAAGTTGTCCTATGATGTT
>NZ_JACHTP010000133.1:0-236 GCF_020135855.1 Campylobacter sp. B0100352/1 | reverse complement strand
CGTGCATATATTTATATAGAAACTTTATATAGTTGGATTTTAATTTCGACACTTTCAGTACCTTTTATAGTCCTTTGTTTATTGCAAGCTTATCTTTTTAAATGCTATAGCACAGGAGTAAAACGTAAAAAAATAAGTTGGTTGATAGGGTTTGCATTTGGTACATCTATTTTAACTTTTATTATATTAATGTTTTTTAATTATATAAATAATGGAAATATTTATTAGACTTTAAA
>NZ_JACHTP010000132.1:0-236 GCF_020135855.1 Campylobacter sp. B0100352/1 | reverse complement strand
GAAATTACTATAAAGAACTTTAAGGAGAGAAAATGGAAGAGATTAAACAGTTTTTTATCAATATAGGCAGAGCTGATGTTGATGAGAATATGCAAAATTTGGTTAGTGATAATATCATCGATAGCATAGATGTAATGAATTTAATCAATGAGATAGAAAAGCATTATAATAAAACTTTAGATTCTGATTTTATGCGGCCTATGTATTTTGAAAGTTTTGAGAGTATTAAGCAAATG
>NZ_JACHTP010000131.1:0-239 GCF_020135855.1 Campylobacter sp. B0100352/1 | reverse complement strand
TCCAAGCTTAGTCAATCTTCCTTTTAATGATCATCAAACCTCCCTTTCTTCTAAAACTATAGGTGTAAATGAAGAAGGCTTAAATGAACTCACTTTCTCAAATATAAAAGATAAAGAACAAATCTATTTAAAAGCCCAAAAGGATTATGATGAATTAGTGCAGCACAATTTCACTCAAAGAATTTTAAATGATAAAGATTCTATGGTAGATGGAATTTATAATGAAAGGATTAAAAAAG
>NZ_JACHTP010000130.1:0-239 GCF_020135855.1 Campylobacter sp. B0100352/1 | reverse complement strand
TCCCTTCACATTCTTTATCTCATCCTTATGTATGATAGTATTTTGATTAGATCCTATTTCTATATCTTTGTTTTCTCCTACAAACTCACTTGAATTTTTAGCTATTCTTATTTTATTATCCACTCCTACATTTAAAGTATTGCTTAATCCTACTATAGTATCTTTAGATAAACCTACATTGGTTAAATATTCTCCTCCTATATTGACATTTTTAGCTAAGTCTATGGTTTGAGTATGAA
>NZ_JACHTP010000129.1:0-243 GCF_020135855.1 Campylobacter sp. B0100352/1 | reverse complement strand
AATGTAAAAAATATTTATTTTTTTAAATTACAATATCGATTATGATTAGCTGTAAAGACTTTAAATAAGCGAAATTATCATACTTTAGCGTATATTTTTAGAATACTTTTGAGTTGTGCGGCTAGAAAAAGATTGCTTTAGAAAATTTGCAAAATTAAAAATATAAATATTCTAAAAAGCACAAAAGCCAACAAAAAGGCAAGCATAAAACAAAACTGTATAAAAAATAAAAGATAAAAAAAT
>NZ_JACHTP010000128.1:0-261 GCF_020135855.1 Campylobacter sp. B0100352/1 | reverse complement strand
GGCTATTTAATTATTTTCTTTTAATTTAAATTTTTCTTCGCTATAAAGACCAGTTCCTACAGGAATCATTCTACCTAAAATAACATTTTCTTTTAAGTCTTCTAGATAATCAAATTTACCTGCTATACTAGCCTCAGTTAAGACTTTAGTTGTTTCTTGGAAAGATGCTGCAGAAATCACACTATCACTTCCAATCGCAGCTCTTGTAACACCTAAGAGAACAGGTTCTGCAATAGCTGGTTCTCCACCCATTCTCATAAT
>NZ_JACHTP010000127.1:0-268 GCF_020135855.1 Campylobacter sp. B0100352/1 | reverse complement strand
ATAGAACCTAATATACTAAAACTCTTTTCATTAAAATCCCAAGCCCCGACAGGTTGTCCTAGCTTGATAAGATTTCCTTCATCATCAAATTCATGACTTTGATCTAAAAAATCAAAGCTATCATAAACATAAGCTATCATTTCATCTACACGGTATGATACCTTTTCTCTATTTTCTTGAATTTCTTTTTTAATGCTTAATTTAGCAGGAGCAAGATATAAAGAAAATTTACCACTACAAGCATAAAGAGATAGATCTTGCATGATAA
>NZ_JACHTP010000126.1:0-272 GCF_020135855.1 Campylobacter sp. B0100352/1 | reverse complement strand
ACAAAGTTCAATAACCTTTCCCTTAAGCCAACTAATATTAAATCCAAATTCTAAACGTTTTTTTTGTATTATTGATATAACTTCTTCTAAATCTTTTTTAACTAATTTTATATCATCACCACGAGCATATTTACGCATAGCGTTATGAAATTTTCTATCTTCTATGGCAAAAAAATAATTTTCCCTTCTTGCATCTCCTAAAGGAAGTTCTAAAAGTTCTTTTTCATCCTCTTTAATCTCTTCTTCGCATTTTATTATTTTTTCGGTAAAAT
>NZ_JACHTP010000125.1:0-282 GCF_020135855.1 Campylobacter sp. B0100352/1 | reverse complement strand
CTAAACCTAGTTTTGATTGTGCTAAAGCTAGTACAAAAGTAGAAAAACTTATTTGTAGTGATAAAAGCGGAGAATTGCAAAAACTTGATAGACTATATTCTAAACTCTATTTTTCAATATTAAAAAGCATTCCAAAAGATACAAAAGAAGGAAAAGAAACAAGAAAACAAATGCAAAAATTTGCTAAAAATTTTAAAGATTATAGAGATAATATGCGTTGTTTTTTATTGGCACTAAATGATGATAAAAAAGAAGTGGAAGAATTATTTAACATAGGACGTG
>NZ_JACHTP010000124.1:0-296 GCF_020135855.1 Campylobacter sp. B0100352/1 | reverse complement strand
AATAAGCACCCATACCCATATAAGGTCTTACTTTTTTATAGTTTTCTTCTCCCATGTATTCTTTAAGTTTATCTTCATAATAAGCAAATTCGGGTTTGTCTTTGAAATTGAAATTAGATTCACCTATTTTATATGAGGCACTATTAACAGAAAGAAAATATCTACAACCATTAGAAAGGACTTGAGGGAATTTTTTTATCAAATAAGAAAAATTTACAAAATGAGTTTCATTTCCTTCTTTGAATTCACTACCTAAATATTTACTGCGAAATTCTTCTTTTTTCTTCTCTATTTCT
>NZ_JACHTP010000123.1:0-303 GCF_020135855.1 Campylobacter sp. B0100352/1 | reverse complement strand
AAAACGGAATAATATATGAAAATTTTAACTCGGTTCATTTTGGTTTTAAACCACATCATTACAAGCCTTGTATAGCAAGGGTTTATAAAATGGGAATTTTATTACTTAGTACCAATACTATCATAGATACAAGTTCTCTCATAAACAAAGATACTTTTTATACTTGTGATGATAATATGATACTTGATATTTTTTCTATCAAAGGTTTAGCAAAGTTTAGATTTTATAATAAATTGCTTCCACAAGGATATGAAGAAACTCTCACAAAAGCCTCTCAGGCATTACAAGAATTAAGCTCAAATG
>NZ_JACHTP010000122.1:0-303 GCF_020135855.1 Campylobacter sp. B0100352/1 | reverse complement strand
AAGACGGAATAATATATGAAAATTTTAACTCGGTTCATTTTGGTTTTAAACCACATCATTACAAGCCTTGTATAGCAAGGATTTATAAAATGGGAATTTTATTACTTAGCACCAATACTATCATAGATACAAGTTCCCTCATAGACAAAGACACTATTTATACTTGTGATGATAATATGATACTTGATATTTTTTCTATCAAAGGTTTAGCAAAGTTTAGATTTTATAATAAATTGCTTCCACAAGGATATAAAGAAACTCTTACAAAAGTTTCTCAGGCATTACAAGAATTAAGCTCAGAGA
>NZ_JACHTP010000121.1:0-310 GCF_020135855.1 Campylobacter sp. B0100352/1 | reverse complement strand
AAAGAAAAAGAAGAGATATACTTAATAGGGATTGGTTTTTACATTTTATAGGATCTAAGGGTAAAAACTTAAATTTAGAACGCAAGTGTATCCGTAAAGAACATGAACTTATTAAAGAATTTGTAGCCACTAAGGATATTGAGTTTTTACATAAATATATGAAAAAACATACAAGATTAAGAGATCCTATTAATACTTGGGATCTTGAAGGTGCTGTTATTGTAAAGATAATGAATTTAAATAAAGAAGAATTTAAACATTATAAATACTTTCCTTATGATTTAATTTAATCTTAGTGGGTTTAAAAACC
>NZ_JACHTP010000120.1:0-335 GCF_020135855.1 Campylobacter sp. B0100352/1 | reverse complement strand
CGATGATAGTGGCAATGATGCCTATAAGGATTTGTTTAAAGAGAATGGCTTTAACAACTCCTGTATAAGTTTCATCTTCTGTAACCGTACATACTCTAAATTTTGGATTGATTGTTGCACTACATAGTACTTCATAAGAATTCCCTTTATCATCCTTTGCTCCAAAAAGAGCATTTTCTTCTTTTGGATTAAGATAATAATTTGGATTAGTATTGATTGTATTAGCTATATTTATACTTAGTGGATTTTTTGTAAGAATTCTTTCTGGATATTGATGAAAATAAATCTCACCATCTGGACTATAAACTGCAGCATAAGTATTTTCAGAATGACCA
>NZ_JACHTP010000119.1:0-353 GCF_020135855.1 Campylobacter sp. B0100352/1 | reverse complement strand
ATGAAAAAAATATTTTTAACTACCTTACTTATTTTTAGTTTAAGTGCTTGTAAAGGAGAGGATATGAACGATAAAGATATTAAAATGGTTTATGCACCTAATGGAGTTGGTATAAGACTCAATACAAAAACCAATGAATTTTTATTCACAAAACAAGATGATGAAACTGGTAAATACACCCAAGAATATACTAAGGCACTCTTAGAAGCAGTCAATATAGTTGATAACTCCCCTTATAAAAAATCTTACAAACCTAATTATTTAGATCCTGAATTTCACACAGGAAAGAGATCTACTTTGCTTGAATTTAAAGATTGGCAAAAGATTTATTTAAAAGATCCCATCAAAGGAGC
>NZ_JACHTP010000118.1:0-359 GCF_020135855.1 Campylobacter sp. B0100352/1 | reverse complement strand
CTAACATTATTTTAATTGATTAATAGAATTTAATTTAGCTAAATATCAAAATCACTAAAACTCAATTTGATACCTCTTCATATAAGAAATATAAAAACCACAAACATTAAAATAATTTATAGTAAGTATAAAAATCACAAGCTTAATAAGTAAAAAATAAATATAATTTCATCATATCTTCAAATACTTTATTGTTTAATCACATTTAACTTATTATTAGTTCAATCAAAGTTTATAACAATGACTAGGAATATTAACTTCAATAAAGATGCTAATTTAATTATCAATACTATAAAATATTAATCTCTTTTAGTGATTTAATCTATTAAATTAATGATTAGTTTGCTTATCAGTAAAAC
>NZ_JACHTP010000117.1:0-385 GCF_020135855.1 Campylobacter sp. B0100352/1 | reverse complement strand
CCCTTGCAAAATCAAATTAATGCTTTAAAGATTCAATTATCAAATACTCAAGCTAATTCAGCTAAGGCAAGAATTCAAAACCAACTTTCTTATAAACTAGGTCAAGCTATGATAGAAAATTCAAAAAGCATACTAGGTTATATAAGAATGCCTTATGTTTTATCTTATATAAAAGATAAGCATAAAAAAGAACAAAAAAATTATGAGGAAAAAATCAAAAAAGATCCTTCTTTAAAATTACCTCCTTTAGAATCTTATACTGATTATGAGGAAGCTTTAAAATTTAAAGAACATTTATCTTATAGACTAGGAGAAGCTTTAATAAGAGCTAATAATAATTGGTACGGGGGGGGGGTATATCAAATTGTGGTTTGAGATAAGAAAA
>NZ_JACHTP010000116.1:0-398 GCF_020135855.1 Campylobacter sp. B0100352/1 | reverse complement strand
CTATCTTTGCGAGTGAGATTTTTAAATTTAAGTTTCGCAGCCGCTTCAGCCATAGGTGCTATTAAAGGCTTTATCATCTGTGCATGTCCGCCTAATGATAACAATCCAAGCGCTGCAGTGATTTGTCTAAAAATAAAATATCCCATCAGTATTTTTCCTGTGCTAGCACCTTTGATTTTTGAAATCAAATTTTTTGCTTGTTCTTTTAAGCCTTTGTGTTCTAAAACAGCCAATAAAGGCAATATTAACCAAATAATTGCCACATAACGATTATTTACAAAAGAATGACCTATATCGCTAATGATTTTTACAAAATCAAATTTAGCCACAATTCCTGCATAAATTCCTACAAAAGTAACAACCAAAAAAGGATTTATCTTTATCGCAAAACCCAAAAT
>NZ_JACHTP010000115.1:0-398 GCF_020135855.1 Campylobacter sp. B0100352/1 | reverse complement strand
CCTAGGCTGTCTGTGTAGGAGGTAACATTAAAATTCATATTTTTAGCATTTGTAGTTTGTGCTGTATTCCCAGCACCTGCATTTGCAGGTATGGTTGAACTTTCATTTGCATTAGTGATAGAAAAGGCACCTGAGTCATTGACAGTTACTTTGACATCTTGATTGATATCATCTGCATCATATCCTTTCATACCATCACCATCATAATCTACCCCATATCTGGCGTCTCTTTGTAAGAGCTCTCTTAGATCTTCGGTGGTATGGAAAGTTCTTGCATCCGTATTTCTTAAACCACCTTGTATCGCATCATAATAATTCTTTGAAGCTGGATCAGTAGGAGCTTGTCCAGTTGTTCCTGCTTCAAATCCTTTTCCTCCATCAGGGTTATACATAGGAGG
>NZ_JACHTP010000114.1:0-399 GCF_020135855.1 Campylobacter sp. B0100352/1 | reverse complement strand
TCCTATGTATAATCCTGATGGAGGCGATGGATATAAACAAGGAACTAATGGAGGGGGAACTCCAACTTTTACTGACCCAGCTTCACAAAATTACTATAATGCAGTAATGAATGGCTCTTTATTAAATACGGATGCAAGAACCTTTCATTCCACCGAAGATCTAAGAGAGCTCTTACAAAGAGACGCCAGATATGGGGTAGATTATGATGGCAGTGGTTCTTTTGCAGCAGCAGATGTTAATGAAGGCGTTACAGTGGTAGTCAATGACTCAGGTGCCTTTTCGATTACTAATCCTAATGAAACTAATAAAAGTCCTAGTTTAACAAATGCTGGTCCACAATTAGATTTTAATGCCCACAACATGAGTTTTAATGTTACTTCTTATACAGATTCTGAAGG
>NZ_JACHTP010000113.1:0-400 GCF_020135855.1 Campylobacter sp. B0100352/1 | reverse complement strand
GCACGTTCCAGCAATCTCGGTTGGGCCGTAAAGATTGATAAATTTAGTCTCCTTAAGACAATTTTTCCAAATATTTAAAGTTTTGGTAGGCATAATCTCACCCACCCAAGCTACAGTTTTTAAAGAATCAAGTCTATATTTATCTAAAGCATTTCCTTTACAAAGATGGGTTAAAACTGAAGGTATCCAAGAAATAGTAGTGATTTTTTCTTTTTCCATATAAGAAAAAATTTCATTTGGAAAAGCAAAGATATGATTAGGGATGATGTGTAAGGTTGCACCTGCTTTTACACTTGAAAAAATATCTCTCGCAGAAGCACTAAAATAAAACGGAGTTTGATTAAGTAAAGAATTTTTAGAATCAATCTCTAAAATTTCACAAATTTTTAACGTATAATCA
>NZ_JACHTP010000112.1:0-400 GCF_020135855.1 Campylobacter sp. B0100352/1 | reverse complement strand
ACAAACATCTGTGATTTCAGTAGGGCCATAAAGATTGGCAAATAAACTTTGAGGTAGATGTTTTCTCCAAAGGTTTAATTGTTTATTAGGCATGATTTCACCACAAAAGAGTATTTTTTTGAGATTTTTTGAAGAAAAATTATCTAAAGCTTCGGTGTTTGCAAAATAAATCAACACTGAAGGCACCCAAAAGATTGTACTTACCTTTTCTTGTTCTAAGCATTGTAATACTTTAGCAGGAAAAGCAAAGATATGATTAGGGATGATGTGCAAAGTTGCACCCACTTTTACACTTGAAAAAATATCTAAAACACTATTATCAAAATAAAATGGAGCTTGGTTAGCTAGAATTTCATTCTCATTAAAATGAAAAGTTTCACACACCCAAAACGTATAATCA
>NZ_JACHTP010000111.1:0-404 GCF_020135855.1 Campylobacter sp. B0100352/1 | reverse complement strand
TATTACTTATATCTGCTTGTTTGAATTTTAAAGTATAAATAGAGTTTTTAAATTCACTAGATATATCATAATTAGGAGAATTTGTTTTAGTATAATAATTCTTATTGATATTATTATTAATAGAATTTGATTGATTATCTAATACTTCACTTCTTATTAAAGTTTGTGAATTTTTATTTTCTATTTCATTTAACTTAGTAGCATTTTGTTTTAAGAAAGTATTGGCAAAATTTATTTTTGAATTTTCTTTACTTTCTTTATTAGCTTTTGCTTGTGAAAGTATAGAGCCATAGTTTGAGTTATCATTGATGCTAAAGATACTCATATTTATTCCTTTGATTTTAGAATTGTTCTGCCTTCAAATCTAAATATCTTATAATTAAATACAAGCAAAATTTGTTCCA
>NZ_JACHTP010000110.1:0-416 GCF_020135855.1 Campylobacter sp. B0100352/1 | reverse complement strand
TCTATTGAGCTTGCTAGTGCAGGTTTGATGTCAAGAGGTTTTCAAGCTCTTTGGCTTGGAGCACAATTAGGAGATGAAAGAGCTTTAAAAGATTTAAATAATGGCTCCTCTAATGCTTTTATAATGGGAGTTCATGATAACCCTTTAAAAAAACAAATTATCAAAAACTTTGCCAAACATCCTCCCTATGATAAATATGGTATGCTTCCTTTTTTAGATGAATTAATCTCTACAGACTGGATTATAGATCCAAACGAGTATGATTTTATTTATGATATTGATAATGATGTAGTAACAGCAATGTTAAGAGGAATCGATAAGGGTAAATACAAAGATCCAAGAGATGTGGATTCTACTCCTGAAAGCAGATGGGAATTTGATCAAGAAATAGATGCTTATAAAGAAGGTTCTGCAAT
>NZ_JACHTP010000109.1:0-418 GCF_020135855.1 Campylobacter sp. B0100352/1 | reverse complement strand
TTTCAACCTCTAATAGTATCTTATCTTCTTTTTGAGTGAATTTATAAAGCAAATCTTCACAAGGATAGCTTATGCTTTTATCTTTATATGCTTTTTTAGGGTGTTTTTTGATCTTTTCAAGCATAATAGGAAGTTCTTTTTTGATCATAAGTTTTATAGGTATACCCATACCATGTTCTAGACTTTTTATAAATTTTCCATCGATTTGAGATTCATTGGTGATAGAATTTAATTTTACATCAAAACCTAATTTTTTAAAATAATCATAAAGGGCTATTTTATCCTCTAAAAGATCATTTTTATCTTTAATGGAATGATAGCTCACATAATGAGTGTTAGGAAATTTAGAACAAATTTCAAGATGGCTTGGTTCTAAAATATTGCGAATCATGCGTCTTGCCGGAGAGAAAAAATAAGG
>NZ_JACHTP010000108.1:0-429 GCF_020135855.1 Campylobacter sp. B0100352/1 | reverse complement strand
ACGCTTCATCTTTACTAGTATCTCTTAGCATTTTCTATCCTTTCGATTAAGTTTTTAGTTTTTGCGTTTTTATCTAATTCTTTAATGCTTACATTGCCTTTTTTATCGATATGAAATAAATCCTTTCTAACTTCATTGCTATTGAGAAGTTTGTCTATTTCTTTGGCATGTTCTTCTCCTACATCGTCTTTAAGTCGCTTTAGCTCATTATCTGTTAGCCAACCATCACTCATTTGCTCGGTTTTTCTATTTAATTTACTTTTTCCAAACTTAGCTTCTGCGATGATATATTTTGGATTTTTATTTGGATTATAATAAATTCCATCAATTCCATGATGAATTTTATCATCAAGTCCTTTGACTTTATTTAAGCTGATTCTTTTATAACCTTTAGCTTTGTAATATTTATCCATTTGCATTTCAGCATAA
>NZ_JACHTP010000107.1:0-440 GCF_020135855.1 Campylobacter sp. B0100352/1 | reverse complement strand
AAATTTTATTAACCAGTATCTAATTGAGAAAAAAAGCAAAGGTGTTTTAAGTTTTGATTCTTATTTACATCTTCATATGAGTTTACAACCTACAAAAAATGAGTATCAAAACTATGGCATTATGCAAGCTCAAGATCTCATAAATACAGCTCTTTATTTAAAGAAAAATGCTCCGTTTGATACTATGGGGGGGGGGTATTCCTGTGATTATGATTGGTACTTCTAGGGGAGGATATTTAGCATATTTGGCTGCTAAAATTGCTCCTTGGCTTATAGATGGAGTGATTGATAATTCTGGTAGTGTAAAACTTTTATGGCGGCTTGTTGGATTTGGAAGAGAGGTTGATTTTGTAAAATATGCAGAATTTTCATCTTTTGTATTTCCACATATAAATCTTCATTGTTCTAATAAAACTTTTTGGACAAGCAATAGCTCTTCA
>NZ_JACHTP010000106.1:0-458 GCF_020135855.1 Campylobacter sp. B0100352/1 | reverse complement strand
TTCTCATCTTATTCTTCAGGCCAATGCTAATCCAAATATAATTTATGTTTCTTATCACAGCACTAAAGATATTAATACTCCTGCTCAAAATAAAATAGAACTTTATAAATGCTTAAAGCAACTTAATTTTGATGCAACTTTACATCTAATCCAAGATGAAGAAGATATTGATGGTAAATATATTAAAAGTTTGGAACATGGTATGAGATTAAACAATAGAGCTTTATTTGAAAAAGAACTTCCTTTAATGCTTGAAAAATTAAAAGATAGAAAATCTCCTATGAGGGAAAATTCTATTTCTTATCCTTGCAAAAACAAAGTTTTTAAATTTAAAGATGAGGGTGATAAATTTAAGCTTGAGATTACTTAAAAGATAAAATTTCTTGCGTAACTCTTTTAGATTTTTTAACTTGTTTGAAATAAATTCAAACAAGTTAATCTTTCATAGCAAGTTCTAA
>NZ_JACHTP010000105.1:0-459 GCF_020135855.1 Campylobacter sp. B0100352/1 | reverse complement strand
CTAATTCTAATGATAACAATTCCAACTCTAATCATCTTAGTAAATTGAGTTCTAAAACTAAAACTAAACATAGAAGTGTGAATATTAAGGTTTAGAAGTTTGTTGAGTTTTTAGACACTTATTTATCTTTTATAAATAATATTATTTCTTAACTATTAAAAAATAACCGTTCTACGCTACTTTAAAAATAAGTAATTTTATACAATCTAGCTTAACAACCTAAAAACCAATTAAAAACCCCACACAAGCAAATACAAACCCAAACCTTAAACTAAATCCTTTTAAATAACCAAATCAAAAATATGAAAAATAAAGATTAACCTAAATCAACCAAACTCTTATTTACGAATAAAAAACCATTTTTATTTTCTACAATAAACTAAAAAGTAAAATTCAACCAGATCAAACTTATTAAAAATAAACCTAAAAAATACAACAAGATAAAACCTAACTAAACTA
>NZ_JACHTP010000104.1:0-488 GCF_020135855.1 Campylobacter sp. B0100352/1 | reverse complement strand
TTTTCTTTATTAAATCATTATCTTTTTTTTGAATTATTAATGATTATTCTTTAATAAAACTTTACTTGATAATTATCATTGAATAAGTTCTTTGATAATTATCTTTGCTTTATATTATTGCTTGATATTATTATCTTTACTTGTATGATTAGATTGTTTTTTATACTCTCTTAGCTATATGATTGTTTTTTATTATAGATTATTTATTTATGTGATTATCTTTAATATAATCATCTTTCTTTTTTCGATTATCTTTAATATAATTATATTTTCTTTTGTGATTGTATTTAATATAATTATTTTTTAAATTATCTTTATTTAATACAATTATCTTTTTAATACAATCAATCATATTTTTAATACAATTTATCTTTCTTTATTATAAGTTTATCTTTTTTATATAATGATCCTAACAATTAAAAATAATAAAAATTGATTATTTTAGATTGATTATTCTAAATTTGTTAGTTGTTTGGTGGAGTGGGTAA
>NZ_JACHTP010000103.1:0-498 GCF_020135855.1 Campylobacter sp. B0100352/1 | reverse complement strand
GATGGTAATCTTCCGGAGTAATGAAGTAATTTTCCGTGTTAGAATTGGACATTAAAGCCATTTTTAGTAATGATTCAAAAGAGAAACCTATATCATCAAACTGTGCTGTTATGCGTGTTTTTAAATTTTGCAAAATTTGATAAAAAAAATCTTTATCCTCTATACCTATAAGCTGACAATTTAAAGTATCGATCTCATAAGGTTTGCAATCTAAAATGCGTTTATATCCTTTTGGAATTTCATCATTTTCTTTAATGATAATGTAAGACTCTTTATTTTTATCACTTCTTTCTTCTCTTATATCGATCGCAAAATCAAATTTATATTCTCCTTGTGGTAATTTTTTAAGCACAGAGATATTCTCACTCTGATATAATATATTTTCTATTTGCTTTGCAAAATTTTGAGTATAGATATCTTTTTTTGCGTAAAGTTTTTCACTTAAATTTTTTACTAATGGAAATTTCATATAAAATCTATCCCAATCAAGAGTGGTAA
>NZ_JACHTP010000102.1:0-518 GCF_020135855.1 Campylobacter sp. B0100352/1 | reverse complement strand
AAATCTTTAGCCTCTAAAAGTGATCGAAGAATTTTGCAAATCTCACTTAAATCTTCAAAGCAAAGTACATTTGCAATAAACCACTCATCAAATTCTTCCTCAGTAGCATCACGATAAGATATTCCTGTTTCTTCTTCAAAAGCTACTTCGTATTCTTCTGGATCGATATGATCATACGCATCACTTAAAAAACCCTCTAAATGAGAATTAACAGCCTGTAAAACTTCTTTGCTAGGTTTTGTTTTTAAGAATTCTTTAAAATTCTCAAGATTGTCTAAAATTTCAATATCAAATTCCATAATATCTCCTTTTTATTATTTTTTTATCTTTCTTTTTTCTTCATACATTTTAATTTGTTCTGGTTCCTCTAAACTTGTATCAATATTGTATTCTTTAACCAATTGTTCCCAAGTCTTAGCACCTGCTTTTTTTAAGATTGTTTTATTTTTATTTATCCCAAAAGAAATAGCCCTATCTAATGGAGTATTAGGTTCAAAATAATCAATTTTATCATCTTT
>NZ_JACHTP010000101.1:0-526 GCF_020135855.1 Campylobacter sp. B0100352/1 | reverse complement strand
GGTAAAAGATTATGAAGAAGCTAGTAGATTAGATTATAAAGGATATGATCTTTTTCAAAAAGCTATTAAGAATTTAAGTTATGCTTATGAACAAGGTAAAGATTATAAGGCAGGACTTGTTTTAGCAGAACTTGGATATTCAAAAGATTATTTTAGAGCTATTATAGGTAAATTAGATCAAGATGAAAAAAATGAAGCTTTATTGGATAAATTGATTGATGAATTTTTAAAGGCTAATTATAGAAGTATAAGAATCTATAATGAGCTTATAGACAAGTATGACTTAGGAGATGCTTATTGGGGTTTATATGTTTATTCACGTAAAATAGAAGATACAGTATTTGATGATAGATTTTATTTTGCTCAGCTTAAAGACAGTAGTAAAAAACTTTATGAAGATGCTTTTAAGCATGGAGCTTATGGAGCTTTTGGCGCTAAGGCAAATGCTATATATTCTAATCTTATTGCAGGAGAGTATCAACTTTGTTTAGGTATATTAGGTAATAAACAAGCTTTTTATGATGCA
>NZ_JACHTP010000100.1:0-529 GCF_020135855.1 Campylobacter sp. B0100352/1 | reverse complement strand
TCATTATAGGTTTTTTCACTGATTTCATTGTTGATTAAGTAGGCATCGTAGGCAAGAGCAGATGTTCCCACATAAGGAATCAATTTTGACATTTGTCTTGCAAGTAAGGCAAGTGAAATACCTGTATTAAATTGTGCTGCTATATCTATCCCTAAATTTTGCAAAATTTGATAAAAAAAATCTTCATCCTTTATACCTACAAGCTGACAATTTAAAGTATCGATCTCATAGGGTTTGCAATCTAAAATTCGTTTATATCCTTTTGGAATTTCATCATTTTCTTTAATGATAATGTAAGACTCTTCATTTTTATCACTTCTTTCTTCTCTTATATCGATCGCAAAATCAAATTTATATTCTCCTTGAGGTAATTCTTTTAATGTTAAAATATTATGAGTTTTTTGTAAGATTATTTCTATTTGCTTTGCAAAATTTTGAGTGTATATGTCTTCTTTTGTATGAAATTTTTTACTTAGTCTTTTTATTATAGGAAAATGAGAATAAAACTTATCCCAATCTAGCATAGTGT
>NZ_JACHTP010000099.1:0-532 GCF_020135855.1 Campylobacter sp. B0100352/1 | reverse complement strand
TTTCTTTATTTCCATTTATCCCTATATACATAGCTTTAAGATTGTTTTGTCCTATGATATTAAGCTTTTCTAATAATCTTCTAGCCTTATTTTTATCTTCTATATATTTTCCTTCTTCATATTTAACATTATAAAGTCCATTAGCATAATCTTCTAAAATTTGTAAAACTTCATTATAAGCATGAATAGGACTGTGTTCATCTTTCCTAAAGGCATTGATTTGCTTTTCTTTATTTCTGATTTCTTTAAATAAGGGATGATTGCAAGGAAGTTGATATATGGTGCATTTTTTAAGTTCTAAAGATTTTAATTCTTTAGAATAAAATGTATAATCATCTATAATATATTTTTCTTCCTTTATATCCTCTAAGGCAGTTGCGTTTCTTTTTTCGTCTAAAATAATATAAGATAAAAGTCTTCTTAAAAGAAATTCTTTGTTTTCTTCAATGTTTTGTTCTATTTCATAATGAAAGGAAAAATGAGTGTCAAAAACTCCAGTGCAAAGATCTATGCCATAGAAGATTTTTTTTAA
>NZ_JACHTP010000098.1:0-536 GCF_020135855.1 Campylobacter sp. B0100352/1 | reverse complement strand
ATCACACTCTTATGAGCGATACTTACTCCTTTAGGAATTCCAGTGCTCCCACTAGTAAAAAGTACATAAAGTAAATTAGTATCGATATGGTTTTCTTTAGCTTTAGTGATTAGATTTTCATCGATATTAAAATTTTGAAAATTTTCTGTATAAAGAGTAGGTAAATTTAAATCTAGTTTTAATTCTTTAGAAGTGATTAGAAGTTTTGGTTTTAAAACTTCTACAACTTTTTCTATTCTTTCTTTAGGACTTTTTTCATCTAAGAGTGTATAAAAGTTTCCACTTAAGGCTACACCAAAAAAAGAAATCAAACAATCAATGCCTTTAGGTAAGATAATAAGAATGGCTTTTTGTAAAGGTAAGCTATCATTATCTAAAGTTCTTAAAATTTCACTGGCAACTTTTTTAGAATAAAGATCAAATTCTTTATAAGTGATTTCTTTTTTACCTTCTTTAGCAAAAGGTTCAACAAAGGCTATTTTTTCACTAAAATTTTCAACGCTTTTTTCTAGGAAGTTATAGATGTGGGTGAGCAT
>NZ_JACHTP010000097.1:0-537 GCF_020135855.1 Campylobacter sp. B0100352/1 | reverse complement strand
CACAAGGCTTTTCATGGCTAAAAATAAAAGAAAAATAAATATTTCTAGAGCAAGAAAAATAAGCATACTCCCTGACTTATCCTGTTTGCATCCTATATTGGAAGATAATACTTTATTATGTTTACATGGAGGCAAAGTCAATTTAAAAGCAAAAAAGGCTAAAAGAGTAAAATATAATAATGTTCCTGTTATGTTACACGATGAAATACAAGGAGCTAGTATAAGTGGATGTTTAAATCCTCCAGTCGCTGGAGGGCCTTGTACTAAAGTTGCTTTGGTATTTCCTTATACTTATTCAAAGCATAAAATCAATAATAAATATTCCGTTTATCAAATGGGCTTAATAGGAGCAAGTAATAAAGGCTATCCTGTGCTTTCTATACCTAAGGGCAATAAGATTAAACTAGCCTTAACTAAAATACAAGCTAGTCCTCTTGCTAAGATTAGATATGATGGGAAAAAGTGGCAAAAAATAAAGATAAAAAACGATAGAGCAAAGCAAATAGAAGCATTAAAGAATAATCGGCAAAAAGGTAA
>NZ_JACHTP010000096.1:0-542 GCF_020135855.1 Campylobacter sp. B0100352/1 | reverse complement strand
CAACTATGCCTCAATATAATTATCCAAGATATCAAAGAGAAATTGCCACTAGCACTTTAAGTTATTTAAGCGAAGTTCCTATTATGATCAATCAAGGCTTAGATACCTTAAAACTTCAAGAAAATACAGATTATGAATTAAGCTCTATTAATAATCATTATCTTACTTTAGCAAATTCTACAATAGGAGTAGATAATACCGATGCAAAAGCAAGAAATGAAATCACTTTAAAAAATGATAAAGATAAAGAAGAAATTTATATCTTAGCGCAAAAAGATTATAAAGAAGAAATAGGCAATAATTATGAACAAACTATAAAAAGTAACAAAACCTCAGAAGTAGGAGCCTTATATACTGAATTTATCACTTTAGGCCATATGCAAAATATCGCAGGATTTAAAAATGTCAATGTAGGGGCAAAATATTTAGAAAATACTTTACTCTCTAAAGATACCAATGTGGGTTTAAGTAATACTTTAAATGTGGGAACAGATCAAGAAGTAAGGATCCATAAAAATAGCTATGAAAAAGTAGGAGAAAAT
>NZ_JACHTP010000095.1:0-553 GCF_020135855.1 Campylobacter sp. B0100352/1 | reverse complement strand
TATCAATCTTACCATTTTGATTGAGTTTAAAACTATCAATTCTTTTAAAATGTTTAGGTATCATGTAAAGAGGTAATTTATCTTTTAAAAACATTCTAAAATCAATTTCTTCTTTACTCTCATAAAAACAAATAATCTCTTCTTTAAAAATACAAGCAGAGTTTCTTACTTTATCATGAGAATTAATAATATTTTCTATTTCTCCTAGTTCAATTCTATGACCCATGTATTTGATCTGATTGTCTACTCTTCCATAACACAATAATTCTTCAAATTCATTATAAGCAACAATATCTCCTGTTTTATAGAGTAAATCTAAATAATTATCATGTAAAGGATTTTGTATAAAAGCTTTTTTGGTTTTTTCTTTATCATTGTAATATCCTAAAGATAAAGAAGTTCCTCTTACATATAATTCTCCTTTTTTGCCTATTTCTTTAGGACTTATATAATTCATATTTTCATCAAAGACTAAAAGTTCTGTATTTTTACAAGCTTTACCTATAGGTAAGAGTTCATCATCTTTGAAAGGGCGGTTGATGATGTAGTAGGT
>NZ_JACHTP010000094.1:0-556 GCF_020135855.1 Campylobacter sp. B0100352/1 | reverse complement strand
GAAAATCTAATCTTTCAGGACTAAAATAATAAGGTGCATTAGGATAACCTTGAGGAGGGGTTAAGGCTGCGAGTTTGGCTTGCAAATAAAGCTCTTCTAGATAAGTTTCTACCTTTGCTTCACTCCAGCGATTAGGTATATCATAACTATAACTTCTTACACAACCTTTTTTATAAGCATCTATTTCTTGATCAAATTCCCATCTGCTTTCAGGAGTAGAATCCACATCTCTTGGATCCTTGTATTTACCCTTATCGATTCCTCTTAACATTGCTGTTACTACATCATTATCAATATCATAAATAAAATCATACTCGTTTGGATCTATAATCCATTCTGTAGAGATTAACTCATCTAAAAAAGGAAGCATACCATATTTATCATAGGGAGGATGTTTGGCAAAGTTTTTGATAATTTGTTGTTTTAAAGGGTTTTCGTGTATTCCATATAAAGGACGATACAATCTTTCTAAACACTTTTCATCTCCTAATTGTGCTCCAAGCCAAAGAGCTTGAAAGCCTCTTGATTTTAATCCAGAATCACTAAGCTGTATGGC
>NZ_JACHTP010000093.1:0-563 GCF_020135855.1 Campylobacter sp. B0100352/1 | reverse complement strand
GCATTGGCAATTTATGGAAGATTATATGAGAGCTATAGAAAAAGAACATTTAGAAAAAATTACGGCTTATTATAATGCTAAATTAAATGAAAGTAATAGGCGGGGCGGGGGATTTGATTTAGCAGAATACAAAAAATTTATCCAAAATCAAAAGCAATTAGAAAATGTCAAGTGGAAAGAATTTACTATAGGGGAAATTTTTGAGATTAAGGCAACTTTGAGTGGAATTGATAAAAATAAGTTAAATGGTAAAAAAGGAAACTATCCTTATATTACAAGAAGTGATAAAACCAATGGTATAGATGATTTTATAGATAAGCAAAATGGATATAAATCTAATGAAGCTAATGTAATCACTATAGGATTGGATACGCAAACAGCTTTTTATCAAAATAGTATTTTTTATACCGGGCAAAATATTCAAATTCTTAAAAATAATCAATTAAATAAGTATAATGCATTTTTTATTATTGTTGAGCTCAAAAAATTTATGGAAAAATTTAATTGGGGTGGAAATGGTGCAACTCTTGCTAGATTAAAAAGAGGAAAAATACTTCTACCCA
>NZ_JACHTP010000092.1:0-589 GCF_020135855.1 Campylobacter sp. B0100352/1 | reverse complement strand
CTTTATTTCCTGCTGAAGTTTTTAAAGTGGCAAATTGAGATTGTCCAGAACCAGAAGAAAAACCAGAACCTTTAGAAACATTATAAACACTAATTGCATCATTTGTTGTCATGCTTGAGACAACTATAATAGAATTAGTTAACATTGTTGAAAAGTCTTTTCCAGATCCTACAGAAAAACCAGAACCTCCAGAGAAACCGCTTCCAGCTTGATCCATATAAGCACTAATAGAACTTACTCCAACCACAACTTGTTTTCCACCACCACCATAAGCATTAAAGCCCATAGCATCAGCAGTATTAGCATCAATTTGTCCTTTGGATTCTCTTAAAGATACTGAAGATTGAGAGATAAGATCAGATGCTCCCATACCTATAGCACTAAGATTGGTTCCACTTATATTGATATCTCGTCCATCGTTTTTAACTAAAGACAATCTTCCATAATTCTCTTTTTGTATAATACCAGCACCGCCACCAATATCTCCGGTTATTTTAATACCTCTACCATCTCTTGAAGTTAAAACAAGTTTACCATTTTCATCTCTAGAAGCTTCAACTCCGGTTGTATCCTTAACCGCATTGATTGC
>NZ_JACHTP010000091.1:0-661 GCF_020135855.1 Campylobacter sp. B0100352/1 | reverse complement strand
CAATTGCTTTTTACACGCATCCATATAATCATCAAATTTATTTCTGCTCTCTGGAGTAGAATCCACATCCCTTGGATCTTTTAATTTACCCTTGTCAATTTCATTAAACAAACTCCACATCATATTGCCTTCTTCATCATAGGCAAACTGATACGTATTTAAATCAATAGTCCAATCTACTCCTATAATTTCATCCAAAAAAGGTATCATACCAAATTCATCCAATAAACTCTCATAATAATAATCGTGTAAATCATAAATCATTTTTGCTCTAATCTGATTCCAATGTTGTCCTGTGATAAAAGAATTAGAACACAATACTGCTAAACCTAAACTTTTAAAAGCATTTTTATCTCCAAATTGAGCTTGTAAGAATAAAGCTTGTTGTTGTCTTGTTTTAAATCCTACAGCAGCTGTAGGACTAGCTTTCATATCTCCTAAAAGTAAAGCAGCTAATTCCCATTCATTAAAAAAAGAATAGGATTTTAATGTTCCACGATGAGAACTTACTTCATCATAGATATCCATATATTCTTCATTAACCAATCTTCCTTTTTCATCTACATTGCAATAAGCATCATAAGGTATATCTATAACAGCAGATCTTAAACCACTTCTTATAGCTAAATATTTACATCTTTCTCTTTTAGTTTTTAAAGAC
>NZ_JACHTP010000090.1:0-663 GCF_020135855.1 Campylobacter sp. B0100352/1 | reverse complement strand
AAAATTTAATAGGACGTTTTTGTTCTCTTACCTCATTTTCTTGTATGCAATGAGAAAAACGTTCAGCATTTTGCCTTAATCTTTTTGCTTCTTTTGTTTCTGTAGTTTTTGGATAAGGAGTATAATGCAAAATAAGAGGTTCTATGCCTTTACTTTGTAAAAAATCTTGTATTTCTTTTAGTCTTTGCTCTGCTTGAGGATTGCTAGGTTTATTTTGTTTTATAGGGAGTTGATAATTTTGTATCGTATCGATTTTAGGACTATTTTGCCATAATACTTGAAGATTATAACTTACCGCCCAACCTAATGCGGCTATTTCATTATCTTCTTTGTAATATTTAAATTCATTATAGCAACATTCTAATTCTTGTGGTAAAATTGTTTCATCGTATGCTAAGGTGTTAAAATTTGCATTATATATATCAGCTTGTCTTTTTAAAGCTTCCTCATTGATATGTCCTACTGGAACAAAATTTTCCCAAAAAAGTTCTTCATCCATTGCTTTACCTTGTTGTTAAATATTTTTATTTAAATCCAATAATTAGCTTAGCATATTCTAATATAATTTATAAAGTTACATATATTTGACTTATTTTTCATGCTATTATTTTATCTTTTTATAGCTTGCATCGGCTATATCAGCATAATCTTTGATTTCTGAGA
>NZ_JACHTP010000089.1:0-699 GCF_020135855.1 Campylobacter sp. B0100352/1 | reverse complement strand
CAAAGTAAGCACCAACGATGCCTTCACTAAAATCTTTAAAGGCCTTGATGGAGTTTTCCCTGCAGGAAACCAAGTCAAACAAAGCGAACTTTTAAAACTAAGTTCTTTCTCAGCCGGACTTGAAATTTATGACTCACTAGGTTCTAAACACACCCTAGAAGTGCAATTTGTAAAACAAAGCACCACTCAAGATGGAGGAAACGAATGGCAAATGATCATCCGTGTTCCAGAACCTGCAGAAATCAACACTACAGGCGAAGGCCCAAGCAATATTGTTGTAGGAACAGCAAGATTTAACAATGACGGATCTTTATCCTCATACAACCCTAGAACTTTAAATTTCTCACCAAACAACGGTGCAGCACCAAACCAACAAATCAAGCTTAGCTTTGGAACAAGTGGAAGTAATGATGGCCTTGTAAGTTCAAACTCAGCTTCAGCACTCACAAGCCAAGCAACCGATGGTTACCCTTCAGGAAACCTAAAACCAGACGCTATACGTGTGGATGATAAAGGAAATATCTTAGGCGAATTCACCAACGGAAAAACCTTTGCTGTGGCAAAAATGGCTATGGCTTCTGTAGCAAACAACTCAGGTCTTGAAGAAATCGGCGGCAATCTTTTCAAAGTAACTGCTAACTCTGGTAACATAGTTGTAGGTGAAGCAGGAACAGGCGGCCGCGGCGATATGAAGACTTC
>NZ_JACHTP010000088.1:0-703 GCF_020135855.1 Campylobacter sp. B0100352/1 | reverse complement strand
CGAAGAACTATTGCTTGTCCAAAAAGTTTTATTAGAACAAAAAACTTTTATGTGCTGAAAAAAATCAAAGGTAGCAAATTCAGAATACTGCATAAAATCAATCTCTTTTCCAAATCCAACAAGTCGCCATAAAAGTTTTACGCTACCAGAATTATCAATCACTCCATCTATAAGCCAAGGAGCAATTTTTGCAGCCAAATATGCTAAATATCCTCCCCTAGAAGCACCGATCATAATCACAGGAATACCCCCCCCCATAGTATCAAACGGAGCATTTTTCTTTAAATAAAGAGCCGTATTTATGAGATCTTGAGCTTGCATAATGCCAAAATTTTGATATTCATTTTTTGTAGGTTGCAAACTTACATGTAAATTTAAATAATAATCAAGTCTAAATCTACCCTGTTTTTTTCCTTCTATCAAAGCTTGGCTAATAAAATGAAAAATTTCACTCATTTGATCATAATTTTGAATTTTATCTACACTATAAGGCAAATTTATACCCGCCGCTTTACAAGTCGCATCTAAAATAAGCTTATCGATTTCATCTAAATAAAAAGTCGCTCCTATTTTAGGACGATTTCCTATACAATGATAATTCACACTTACAAAAGCTATATTAAATTTTTGCATCAAATCCTTAGTGATAAAATCTAACATTTTATCATGACAATCCGCTCCAAGACCTTGTGTAAAAAACACC
>NZ_JACHTP010000087.1:0-711 GCF_020135855.1 Campylobacter sp. B0100352/1 | reverse complement strand
ATTAGCTTCGTTTAGCTGAATGTGTGCTGTCATAGCTTTGAAAGTTCTCCAATTACAGCACCAATTAGCAAAAAATCTCCATTTTTATAAAAAATGTCTTTATATAAAGGATTTAAAGAATGCAAAATCACTCCATCAGCTTGTTTTAAAACCTGCTTTATGTATAAACCATCTTTAGTATTAATCACACAAATGCTTTTATTTTTAAAAGCCTTATTTTTATCTATTACACAAATGCTTCCATCTTTTATAATTGGCTCCATACTCTCTCCATAACAAGTGATAAACTCGCAATCTTTACTTCCAAAAAAGCTTAATAGTTTTTCATCTATGATAAGTTCAGAGCAATCTATCAAATCATTGATTCCACCACCACCCAAACTAGCATTAGTTTTATAAAGCTTTAAAATTTTATATTTATTCTCGCACTCTAATTGTTCCTTAGGAGAGCTTCCATAAAAGAAATAATTTATACTTATATTTCTTTCTTGTAAAAAATTGAGTATTTGTGGATAAGGAATGGAATTTCTAAATTTCATGGAATTAAAAGTATCAGGGTTAATACCTAATTCTTTGGCTATATCTTTTGTTTTTAAATCTCTTTTGCCTTCACTAGCAAGTATATCCTTTAACTTTTCAATCACTTCTTGCATTTGCATTTTTAAATCCTTCGATTTTAATTTCAAAGAATTTAAACATAAAATTTCAAAA
>NZ_JACHTP010000086.1:0-711 GCF_020135855.1 Campylobacter sp. B0100352/1 | reverse complement strand
GAATTTAAAATCGTTCTTATCATGTAATTTTCATCCTTAAGATAATAAGGAGAATTGAGATCCTTTCTTGTCCAATAGGTTTTAACAAAAAAATTAATAATATAATGAGGGCTTTCCTCATAAGCATCACCCATTTGTATATCTCTTCCTATGATATATCTTAAAGAAGGCAAACCTCCTCCTGAATTATCAATCACTCCATCCACATACCAAGGAGCAATTTTAGCTATAAGCAAAGATAAGTTTGCTCCGTATGACCCCCCCCGTAGATCTTTGGTAAATTTGTAAATTGTGGATAATTTTTAACAATATCTTTTAAAGCATTGATATGATCAATGGCAGCCATAATGCCATAGTTTTGATATTCATCATTGGGTGGGATAAATGCAGCAGAAAAACAAGCTTGATAATCTTGTGGAATTTTTATTTGATTTTAATTTTTTTATATGCTCTATCAACATTTCAGCAATCATTGGAGCATTTTGAGAAGTAATTTCTTCCTTTGTAATTAAATTAAATTTAGTTAAATTTTCTTTTAATGCAATTATATCTTCTGGCTCAAATTTCTTATAAGCACTATATTTTTCTTCATTCGATCTTCTTTGACAAAAACAATGATAAAAAACATTCACCACAACGACATCAAATTTTTTAGCGATATATTCTCTATCAAAGTCTAAAAAAGAAATATTAGCATTAGCTCCATATCCA
>NZ_JACHTP010000085.1:0-721 GCF_020135855.1 Campylobacter sp. B0100352/1 | reverse complement strand
TTTATAATGAAGTCTTAATATAGGTTCTTTTAATTCTGTTATATTATTGCTTTGTTTTTCTAACCCTTCCTTAGGATCAAAACTATGATCGTATTTAAACTTAGTAGGGGTAAAGCTTACTTTTAAAGGAAAGTTTTTATCTGTAGTGCAAGCTGAGATTAATTCTTGTAAGATTACAAATTCACCATTAACTTTCTTTTGAGAAAGAGATCCTTTTACATTAACAACTTTAGTACAAGGTGAGCTTACATTACCTATAGTATAAGGACAAGCTACTATACTAGAGTTTAATAAATCACTTTCTAACATTATAGGGATATTATTATCTTTAAAAGTTTTTCCTTTGTTTGATTTGAGTATGACTTTACCCCCATGGATACATTCTAGGTTTTGATTTTCTAAAAGAGCATGGAGTTTAGCTATAGCTTGTTTTTTATCTACTTGTGTGGTTTTTTGTTCTTCTAGAATGTTTGAAATTAAATCTTTATATTCTAAGCTTTGCTTGCTTAAGCATTCTAATTTAATATTTAAAGAATTTTCTAATATAGAATAATTAAGTAAGCAAAGTTCATCATTTTTATAAAAGATGCTAAGTCTTCCTAAACCACTGCTTTCATCTTTAGGGGAAAAATAATAACTGGGTACATCTTGTTTGATTATCCCTTCTTGATCTAATTCTCCAAAATAAAAGGGGTTATTAGAGAATTCTTTAGAGCCTGTT
>NZ_JACHTP010000084.1:0-740 GCF_020135855.1 Campylobacter sp. B0100352/1 | reverse complement strand
TTAAAATAATCCAAACCGTACTGTATACGCACTCGCAATTAATATAAAAACATTGCACACAAACCCTATGAGCCAACTTATTTTTTTACGTTTTTCTCCTGTGCTATAGCATTTAAAAAAATAAGCTTGTAATAAACAAAGAAACATAATAAATGTGTTTATAAAAAAAAACATAGTTGTAAAAGTTAAAAATTTAAAATAATTATATGCTTTATATTCTTGTGGTGATAATTTTTCAACTTCTGGAGGATCAACCAGTACAAAATGTCCTACATTATCAACACCATAAGTTATATAAAATCCTATGATGATGGTAATAAGAAAAATAATAAAAAATGTTAAAAAATAAGATTTTACAGATTCTTTTATATTAATTCTCATCCAATAATTTAAAATAGAAAATATAATAAGAACACTACTTAGAGCTGTAAAATGAATGATTACAGCAATAAAGATCATAGAAAATAAAATTAAACCCATAAAAATAGAAAGTATAATACCAGATATAATATCATCTGCCATTTAAACTCCTGTATTATAAAGTGTATTATAGGCCTTATCTTTAAAATCAAGTTTAGCGATAAAATCTTTACTATAAAGTTTGAAATCTAAACCATAGGATGTAAATTTTTGATAATCTTGATAGTCCTGATTGTAAATATAGTATTGTTTGGTTTTAAAAAAAATTAGAATATCTTTAAAGATTTCTCCAGTACCATACCTATATGTTATCATCTGAC
>NZ_JACHTP010000083.1:0-776 GCF_020135855.1 Campylobacter sp. B0100352/1 | reverse complement strand
CTTAGCAATGAAATCTTTACTATAAATAAATATTTCCATCATTTATATAATTAAAAAACATTAATATAAAAGGAGAGCTGCATGCAAACCCTATAAACAAACTTATTTTTTTACGTTTTACTCCTGTGCTATAGCATTTAAAAAAATAAGCTTGTAATAAACAAAGAACTATAAAAGGTGCATAAAGTGTTAAATAGCAAATCCAATCAAATAAAAAGTTTATATAAATATATGCACGATACTCATCTGGCGAAAGTTTCTTAACTTCTGGAGGATCTAAAAAAGACAAAAAACTGTCTGTATTAATATCATAAGTTACATAAAATCCTATGATGATGGTAATAAGAAAAATAATAAAAAATGTTAAAAAATAAGATTTTAAAAACTCTTTTATATTGATTCTTATGAAATAATTTAATAAAGCAAAGATAATTAAAACACTTAAAATATAAGTGCAAAATTCTTTTGTTCCACTAAACAATCCAGTAAAAAAGAAAATCACACCAAATAACCATCCTAAACCAATAGCTTCTACCATTTAAACTCCTGTATCATAAAGCGCATTATAAGTTTTATCTTTAAAATCAAGTTTAGCAATAAAATCCTTACTATAAAGTTTAAAGTCTAAACCATAGGGGGTGAATTTTTGATAATCTTGATAGTCTTGATTATAAATATAGTATTGTTTGGTTTTTGGAGATTGTAGGATGTCTTCAAAAGTTACTTTTGATGCAAACTTTGTATACCATTTTGGTTTATAAGTCTCCATCTGACGA
>NZ_JACHTP010000082.1:0-801 GCF_020135855.1 Campylobacter sp. B0100352/1 | reverse complement strand
TATTTTTTAGGCCAAATTTTTATATAATATCTTTTTTATAAATTGTTATATCTAAGTTTAAGGACTCTCACCATGCAAAATCCCAATTCAGCCACAGAAAGAATCAAAAACCATTTAGCTTATAAACTCGGTCAAGCTATGATCGAATATAATAAAAATGGGGGGGGGTATTTAGCCTTATTTAAAAAACTTTACAATATTAAAAAACAACATAAAAAAGAAAAATTAATCTATCAAGAAACCATCAAAGTTTTTCCTACTCTTAAATATCCTGAATTAAAACAATGTCCTGATTATAATGAAGCTTTAAAATGTTATTTCCATTTATCCTATATGCTAGGTGAAGCTTTAATGAAGTCTGATCAAACTTGGTATAAAGGTGGTACATTTAAATTATATTCTTATATTAAAAAAGCCAATAAAGAATTTAACATATTTCAAGAATTTTTTAAAGAATTTGATCAAATCAATTCTAATATTCTTGAAGGTTTATTAAATAACAAACAATTGTTTTTACAAAAGTTTGGTAGAATAAAAAATCTATTAAACACTCATAAAGACTATACCCCTATTATAGACAATATCTTTCATAACTTTGATTATTTTATAAAAAATTTTAATCTTATAGAAGAATGGTTATTATCTAATAATTTTAATGAAAAATACAAAAAAGAAAACCATCCTTATCCATCTTTACTTGATCCTAAAAAACTTAATGATGAAAATGAAGAAATAAACTATAAAACCGTACCTGCTGAACTTGCATGGGAAATGAATTTACCTTTACCGGATAATTATGAG
>NZ_JACHTP010000081.1:0-848 GCF_020135855.1 Campylobacter sp. B0100352/1 | reverse complement strand
GAACATAAATACCAAAAAGACAATCTTTTAATTGCAAATTTATTTTTAAACGATATTCAACATAAAAACGAACAAGGTTTTGATAAATTTGAAATCACAAAAAATGATTTATTAAGCTTAAGTGATGACAATACACTTAATTTGCTTAAACAAAATTTCACCAAAGGCTATGATTTTAAAGAATGCAAACTTAGACTTGGAGTGCATTTGATTGATCTGATATTTATTATCCCTAAAAATATCCCTAAATCCTATAAAGACGCTTATAAAAAATTTGAAAAAAAGGAATTAGGAGCAGGATATTTTAAAGAACTTCATAAATATAATGAAGATTATAGAGAAAAAGATACCATAATGCATAAAAGGGTATTTTTTGCTCCTGCTTGTATGCAAAATATCCAATTTGAAATAGCTAAAGGTTTAGATGATTGGCTTGATAATGAAAATGTATGTTCTTTTAATGTTTTAACTAAGGATTATTTTAAAGCAGAGGAAAATACAATAATCATCAATAATGAAAACTCTAATTCACAAGAAAAAATTCCTGATAATGTTATAAGGATAGAAACGCAAGATGGTAGTGAAGATTTTATCGAGATAATATTTCCTAGTGAATTAGAACTCAATGATAAACCCTTGGAGGATGTGAGTTATGCTCCTTTGGGAAGTATTTTAGATATTGCTTTAGATTCGGTAGAAAATAGCGGTATTTTTGGGAATGCTTTAGCTGCATTAGCAGCTGTAAAAAATCCTAAAAATTTAAAAAATATTATTAAGAAAAAATCTAAATATGCCACAAAACAAGAAGTGATAGATGTATTAAAAAATAAATATAAGCTTAAGACTTC
>NZ_JACHTP010000080.1:0-849 GCF_020135855.1 Campylobacter sp. B0100352/1 | reverse complement strand
TATATATATATTTATTTAAAAGCTTTATTTCAAGTATTTATGTTTTCAACGTTTTTTGCACCTTTTATAGTTCTTTGTTTATTGCAAGCTTATTTTTTTAAATGCTATAGCACAGGAGAAAAACGTAAAAAAATAAGTTGGCTCATAGGGTTTGTATGTTGCTCTCCTTTTGTATCAATGTTTTTAAATTGTATAATCGATGGGTAATTTTTATCCTTAAAGATAATTAGATTTTAAACTTTATAGTAAAGATTTCATTACTAAGCTTGATTTCAAAGATAAGACTTATAATATACTTTATGATGCAGGAGTTTAAATGGTAGGTAGTATTCAACTTTCTATTTTTTTAGGTTTGGTAGGATTTATTTTTGCTTTTGCTAATATAAAATTTTATCTTACAACTTTAAGTGTTCTTGTTGTCTTTTCTATTATAAACTATTGGACTAAGATTAACATAAAAGAATTTTTAAAATCTTATTTTTTAATATATTTTATTGTGTTTTTTGCAATTATTGTCGCAATATTTTATTTTAGCTATGATATTGAATTTTATAAATCGCCTATATTGCTTACTCCTCCAAAATCACCACAAGAATATATAGCCCATAATTGTTTTAAATTTTTATCCTTTACAACTTTTATTTTTTTAAAAAACACATTTATTATGTTTTTTTGTTTATTACAAGCTTATTTTTTTAAATGCTATAGCACAGGGATAAAACGTAAAAAAATAAGTTTGTTGATAGGGTTTGCATGTAGCTCTCCTTTTATATTAATGTTTTTTAATTATATAAATGATGGAAATATTTATTAGACTTTAAACTTTATAGTAAAGATTTCATTGCTAAA
>NZ_JACHTP010000079.1:0-911 GCF_020135855.1 Campylobacter sp. B0100352/1 | reverse complement strand
TTCACTAAAAACTAAAAGAGAAAAATATAAATATTTAATCATAAGAAGTGGAATAAGATCTACAGTTATAGATATACCTTATGATGCCTATTGCAATGTAGATGAAAAAGGAAATTTAATCAATAAAGACTATAAAGAACTCTATATGGAGGTAGAAGCTAATAGGGGGTTGGCACATGTAAGTGATGGATATTTATCTATGAGTGAGTGGGAATTAGCTGCTGGGATATTAGGAGATAGATTGGGTTTTGCAAAAGGTGGAGGAGAAATGTGGCAAACAGGATATACTACTAGAGCTTATCAAGCGGTATTTTTAGCAGCACAGTTAGGACATCAACCTTCTTTAGAGCATCAACTCACTACTTATTCTTCTTCTAGAGCCTTAAGAGGTGGAGGACATACTAATCCTTTAAGAGAACAAATGTTAAAAAACTTTGCCAAACATCCTCCTTATGATAAATTTGGTATGCTTCCTTTTTTAGATGAATTAATAGGAGTGGATTGGATTATTGATATAAATCAATATCAATTTGCTTATGATGGCCCAGGTTATGCTATAAGTGGCATTTATGATGAAGTTAAAGAAGGCAATATAAAAGATCCAAGAGATATAGATTCTACTTCAGAGAGTAGAATTACATTTGATAAACGAACCAATGATTATAGGATTGGTGGTAGGATGAATTATTCTTCTGAAATCCGTGATAGTAGAAGTGAAGAAGATGCTAGATTATTTGATTATAGTTTAATACTCGATGCCAAACTAGCAGCCTTAACTCCTCCTCAAGGTTATCCTAATGCCCCTTATTATTTTACCCCTGAACAATTAGAAGACTTTTATAAAAGACATATTTTAGATGCTAAGCTTGATCCTAGAATCCCTGCTATTAATCGTTATAATTTTCCAGAAG
>NZ_JACHTP010000078.1:0-912 GCF_020135855.1 Campylobacter sp. B0100352/1 | reverse complement strand
AGTAAAAGATTATAAAGAAGCTAGTAGATTAGGTTATAAAGGATATGATCTTTTTCACAAAGCTATTAAGAATTTAAGTTATGCTTATGAACAAGGTAAAGATTATAAGGCAGGACTTGTTTTAGCAGAACTTGGATATTCAAAAGATTATTTTATATCCATTGTGAATGAATTATATCAAGATGAAGATAATAAAGCTTTATTGGAAAGTTTAATTCAAGAATTTGCAGATTCTACTTATAGAAGTATAAGAATCTATAATGAGCTTATAGACAAGTATGACTTAGGAGATGCTTATTGGGGTTTATATGCTTATTCCATTATAATAAAATATACAGTATTTGATGGTAGGTTTCATTTTGCTCAGCTTAAAGACAGTAGTAAAAAACTTTATGAAGATGCTTTTAAACATGGAGCTTATGCGGCTTTTGGAGATAAGTCGGGTACTCTAGCCTCTGATTTAATTGCAGGAGAATATCAGCTTTGTTTAGGTATATTAGGTAATAAAAAAGCTTTTTATAATGCGGCCATAGAGCTTAGCAGTGCAGGGTTAAAATCAAGAGGCTTTCAAGCTCTTTGGCTTGGAGTACAATTAGGAGATAAAGATGCTTTAGAAGCTTTATACTATCGTTCAATTGAAATATATGAAAACCCTTTAAAACAACAAATTATCAAAAACTTTGCCAAACATCCTCCCTATGATAAATATGGTATGCTTCCTTTTTTAGATGAATTAATCTCTACAGAATGGATTATAGATCCAAACGAGTATAATTTTATTTATGATATTGATAATAAGGTAATGAAAACATTGTCATATGTAGTTAGTGACGGTAAATTAAAGAATTCTACTCCTGAAAGCAGATGGAAATTTGATCAAGAAATAGATGCTTATAAAAAAGGTTGTGCAAG
>NZ_JACHTP010000077.1:0-918 GCF_020135855.1 Campylobacter sp. B0100352/1 | reverse complement strand
GATCTCTTAAAATCTTTTCTTCTTAACATCTTCTAATATATTATTAGCTATATCACTAACTGTATTAGAAATGATAGCTGATTCATTAGCAATTTCTACATTGTCTTTAGTAGTTTGATCAATAGCAGCTACACTTTCATTGATTTGAGTAATACCTGCAGTTTGTTCTTTAATAGATTCTGCCATATCATTAATAGATTGAACTAATAAATTTGTATTAGCTTCTATTTCACTCAATGATTTTTGAGTTCTTTCTGCTAGTTTTCTAACTTCATCAGCCACAACAGCAAATCCACGTCCATGTTCTCCTGCACGTGCAGCTTCTATAGCAGCATTTAAGGCTAAAAGATTGATTTGATCTGCAATATCTCCAATAATACCTGTAACGTTTTTAATCTCTTCTGATTGAGTGATAACATCACTAGTCTTTACAGAAACATTTTGCATAGAAGAAGTAATCTCTTCTAAAGCAGCAGCTGTTTCTTCTAAAGAAGCTGCTTGAGAATTAGAAGAGCTAGTTAGGTTTTGAACAGCGTTTTGTAATTTAGAACTCTCACTTGCTAAGTGATTAGCAAATTCAGAACTTTGTTTTAACATCTTAATGATTTCTTCACCTAAAGCATTAGTAGTTACTTCAACACTACCTTTAGCATTGTCTAATTTGTTTCTAAAATCTAAGCTCTTATATTCTTCAAAGATTTTATGAATAGCATTCATATCAGATCCTACTTTTTCTTGTAAGACATCTAAGAGTTTATTTAAAACATTTTTGAGTTCTATTAATTGTGGATTTCTAGGACTTGCAGTGATTCTTGCAGTTAAATCTCCTTTTTCTACTACTTGAACAGTAGAAACAGATTCTTTTACAGCTTGGTTATCTTGTTCTAAACCTTGTTTAGTCATAAGGATGTTTTCATT
>NZ_JACHTP010000076.1:0-921 GCF_020135855.1 Campylobacter sp. B0100352/1 | reverse complement strand
GGCGCCGAAACAACCAAAATTACTATAGATGGAGCTAATAATACATTAACCATTGAAGAAGGTGGTTCAGTTAAACCGAGTAGTGGTTTTGCTGTAGAATTTCAAGCAAATTCAAGCCTTAAAACTTTTGAAAATAAAGGAACACTTTTGGGGGCAAGCGAAGCTATAAAATTTAAAGGAACTACTATAGATAATTTCATAAATAGTGGAACTATTGATTCTCAAAATTGGTCTGGTCTTGAAATAAATAATGGAACAAATTATATTAAAACTTTCAATAATACTGGAACTATTAATTCAAACAAAAACAATGCCATATTTCTTTACCAAGGAGGCATAGATGAATTTATTAATGAAAAAGATGGATTGATTAAGGGTAATGACCATGGTATAAAAATTGATCATTCAACTATAAAAACTTTTAATAATGAAGGTATTATAAGCAATAATAACGATACTAGTTTAAAAATAGATTCCTCGGCCATAGAAACTCTCAATAATAGCGGAACTATAAAATCGGATGGAGTAAATGAACCTAGTGATAGTAGTTCTATAATTGGATCAACTGGAATAAAAATTTATTTAACCCATGCAAAAAATTTTAATAATACAGGAGTTGTTGCTGGAAAAGTTGGTGTTAGTTTAGGAGGATCAACTATTGATAGTTTCACTAACTCTGGAACTATAGAATCAATGTCTAATCATAAATATGGAGCAGCAATTGCAGTTTCAAATTTGAATGGAATTGTATCCACTATTAAGAATTTTACCAATTCTGGAACGATTAAAGCTGATAATGCTAGCGGTATTCTTATCGAAGCAGGTAATACCATAGAAAATCTCACTAATTCTGGAACTATAGAGGCTAGTTTATATGGTATCGGTTTCTTTACCGTTGATAAATACGGCAATGAAATCAAC
>NZ_JACHTP010000075.1:0-933 GCF_020135855.1 Campylobacter sp. B0100352/1 | reverse complement strand
AATGCTCAAACAGAAAAAATCACTGTAAGCGGAACAGGTAATACTTCTTTAACTATTACAAGCAGTGGTTCAGTTAAACCGAGTAATGGTTTTGCTATAGAATTCAAAGAAAATTCATCACTTACAAATTTTAATAATCAAGGAACTATACAAGGTGGCGGCACCAAAGAAGCTATAAAATTTAAAGGAACCACTATAGAAACTTTTAATAATAGCGGACTTATTTCTGGTAGTTGGTCTGGTCTTGAAATAAACGGTGGGCAATCATCAGATAGCACAAGCGATTACATAAAAACTTTTAAAAATAGTGGTACTATACAAAGCACAGGTGGAAACGGTATATATCTTAATAAAGGAACTATAGATACCTTTATTAATGAAAACAATGGATTAATAAATAGTAGTATTAGCAAAGGTATTAATCTTCAAAGTTCGACTATAAGCAATTTTGAAAATAATGGCATTATAAACTCTCAAGAAAAAGGAGTATATCTTGGTCACTCAACTATAAATAGTTTTAATAATGGTGGAACTATAGTAGCAAGCGGAGATAAAGTTATTTTTGATCCAAATTCTGGTTTAGAATTAAACAACTCTTGTATAGAAACTTTTGAAAATACTGGAACAATTTCTGGTCCAGTGGGTGTTTATGTTGGGAGTTCAAATATCGATAAATTTACCAATAAAGGGGTTATAGAAGGAACCTTAGATGATCCTAATTCAACTGGTATTTTACTTGATGTTGCCGATGGCGAAAATTCTTCAACAATTAAAAATTTTAGCAATGAAGGAACTATTAAAGGAGCCGCACAAGGTATTATCATATCAAATAAAAATAAAATAGAAACTTTAATCAATAGAGGAACTATAGAAGCTTCCAATAATGGCATAATGTTTTATAATTATACAAATAGTGTAAATGGTATAACAGAA
>NZ_JACHTP010000074.1:0-1052 GCF_020135855.1 Campylobacter sp. B0100352/1 | reverse complement strand
AAAAAGGTAGAAATAGGAGCTAACCAAAATACTATCATAAATAAGGATGAGATAAAAAACATCAAGGGAAATAGAAAAGATATTTTAGAGGGATCTTGGGATATTAAAATTGATAAAGATATTAATATAAGTTCTAAATCAAATTATTCTTTAAGCACAGAAGATAATATCGATCTTTATACTGATGATTGCTTAAAATTAAGCAGTGTTAAACAAAGCACTTTAATCAATAAAAATTTACTCATTGACACAAAAGAACAAATTTTTATAAAAGCTCAGAAAAAAATACAACTATTCATAGGAAATGCTAATATACAAAGCGATGGCGAAGAAATTCTTTTAGAAGTAGGTTCAAGTAAAATCATAATCAATAATAGTGGTATCAATATCAAAGGAAAAGTTAATATAGAGGAATAGCTATGAAAAAAATAATATGTTTTTTAGTGATGATTTTTTGCACACTTAATGCAGATAATATAAAGGAGTATGATATGAAAGATGATATTTTTTATTATTTAGGTAAGAGGACTTTTGGAGTATTTGGATGTCTTGATCAGTTTAATTATCTCCCTATCAATTTTAGTCTTATACAAGATAAATATTATAGTGACAATCTCACCAAAAATCTTATCACAAATTTAAACACTCTAAAAGACAATGACTATAAAGCTTTTGGAGTAGAACTTCCTAAAAATGTTATTTTAGAAGTTTTTGAATTTGGAGAAAAACATAAGGATAAATTCTCTAATCTAGTAAAACAATATCCTTTTGTTCAACTTGTTTTTTCACAATGGCTTACTATTAAACTCTATGAAAAACAAAAAGAGCTTACAAATAATCCTAATTTAGACTATGAAGAATTTTTAAAAAATTTCACTTCTACTTTTAATCATAAAAGTTATAATCTTCTTGATGCTATTCATCAATTAAAGGTTGAAAATATCAATCACAAAGATGACGAATTTTTTAACATCATAGACACTGCAACAGCACTTGGTGTTTGGGGTCGTATTGATCATTTATATATCAACGATATCACTCTTTATGATATT
>NZ_JACHTP010000073.1:0-1118 GCF_020135855.1 Campylobacter sp. B0100352/1 | reverse complement strand
AAGAAGGTAGAAATAGGCAGAAACTACGAAGAAAGAATTACAGGAGAATACACAAGTTCTGTATCGTCTAATAGAAAAGCATTTACTAGAGGTTATCATCATATACAAAGTCAAGGAAAATATAGTGTTTATACAGATTCTGAACTTATAACAGAAGCAAAAGGTAATATTCAAGAGCATACAGAAAAATCTATCTTTATGGTTGCGAAAAAAGATCATAGTGTTAATGCAGAAAATGTTTCATCTTTAGCGCAAAAGGATAATACTATTGTAGCGTGTAATAGAATAATCAATCAAGTAAAATCCACTTCTATAACAACTACAGCTAAAGAAGTTATTATCCAAGTTGGAGGAGTTCAAGTGATCATAGACAATAAAGGATTGAGAGTTAAAGGAGGAGATTTAAGAGCAGATTAAGTGGATATAAATTTTTATACAAAGTATTTTATAAAAATTTAAAGATTTTATTGCAAAAATAAAAAAAATAAAAAAAGGAAAACAAATGGCTGAAGAAAAAATCATCTCTTATGAAGAATTTCAAGCAAATCCTATGCTTCAATGGTTTTTTGATACAGAAATCAAGCATAGTATTAAAGATAAATATTATAAGGAATGGCAAGATTTTATCAACAAAGAAGGTATAAATGTGATTTGCATCATAGAAGATCCTAAAGGTAAGGATATTCTTGAGTTAGATCCATGGCATGATAGAGTAGCGATGCTAGATCAATTATTTTGCGATGATTGGTGTTATGATTATGAATTTTTTGAATTTATTTTACAATTTGTAAAAGATCAAACATGGTTGAATTTTTTACTTGCATGCAATGCTCATTGGTGTAACGATAAACTGGATTTAGAGCATACAAAAAAAATCATTAAACTTTTAGTGGATAAGGGAACTAATATCAATGCTTGCTTTTATCAAGGCAAGGAAGGGTGGTATGAACCCATAATCTTTGCAACTCGCCCTCTAGGTTCTGCCACTAAAATAGAAAGAGCTAATAAATTAGAACTTTTGCATTTTTTACTAGAACTAGGAGCAGATCCTAATCTTAAAAATTCAGAGGGTGAAAATTTATTGCACAATTTTCTTCTTTCAGAAGAGCAAAAATTTA
>NZ_JACHTP010000072.1:0-1130 GCF_020135855.1 Campylobacter sp. B0100352/1 | reverse complement strand
ATAAGCAAGGCTTTTTATTTATGAAAATTGTACTGTTTGGAACTTGTGAATTTGCTTGGTTTAATGCTTTTGAAAATTCCCTAAGAGAATGTAATGCAAAAGTAAATACTTTTAGCTTTCGCGCGATTCATCCTTTGGGGCATATATATAATTTATATAGAAAGAAAAATAGACAGATTTTAGAAGAAGCAGATCTAATTATTTTGGCTCCAACTGCTCAATTTTTTAAGGATGAAAGTGATTTAAAACATTTTTTACCAGTTTATAATCACATTTATAAAATTTTTAGCAAATTGCAAAAAAAAATTTTAATTATCCAATGGCAACATTGTGTTTTTTGCTATGGAAGATTTAAATCTTTTCATAAAATTCAAAGCGAAAGATATGGTTTTAATTTTATAGATGCTTATGAATTTTGTTTAAAAGAAAAACTTCTTGATTTTTATATGCAAATAATTGATCCAGAACATCCTATGGCTTTTGTTTATTCAAAAATGGCTCAAAACATTTGTGAAAATTTTAATTTTTTCAAGAAACCCAAAAAAAATATAAGTTTTGATATCCCTGATTTTAAAGTTTTAGATTTAGATGAAATAATAGACATTAAAAACGATAATTTTATTAATCAAAGAACTAATTTACATAAAGAGAATGTCTATAATTTAAAAAGTTCTAGAGAATTAAAACTTAATTTTCCAAAAGAATATCTTGGAATGAAAATTTTAGGAATGTATTACCGTAACAATAAGGATATATTATCTTATTGTATATTTGAAAATAAAAATCAAAAAATTTTACAAGGAATTTATCATGTGTTAAGCTTCAACGCTTTGGAATATAATTTTATAATTGACTCTGAAATTAAAATTCATCAAATATTGAATGAAAATGTTAAAAAACCATTATTTACTTGGTTTGATAAGACTTGGGAAAAAAATAAAGAAGATATTGGGATCATAGGTTTTCTTTTAGCACCAAAAGAAATAGAAATGGAAGATTTAGAATTTTCAGAAGATATGGAATTTGAAATTTCAAAAGAATATGATTTTACTCATCTTTGTGAATATTTAAAAGAATATAAAATTGCTATCGAACAATATAATCAAAGAAAAGATCCTATAAAACTAGTA
>NZ_JACHTP010000071.1:0-1157 GCF_020135855.1 Campylobacter sp. B0100352/1 | reverse complement strand
CAATGTATTTACCAGTTTGAAGGGGATCATCTCTCTTATCAAATAATATTTTATTTGTATCCTTTTCCACATCCATTATTGATCCATCAGGTGTATAAATTTCATAAGTTTCTTTATTCATTTTTAATCCTTTCTAACCTATACATAAACCATTTTTCATAATGATAGTGGTAGCTAATCTGCCTATGAAATTCATTTACTCTTTGATCCCATGTTCTTTAGCATAAGCTCTTATCTTAGCTCTAAGTTCTTCTGGAAAATTATAACGATTAATAGCAGGGATTCTAGGATCAAGGAGTTTATCAAGTCTATGTCTTTTATAATACCATTCTAGCTTTTCAGGTGTGAAATAATAAGGGGCATTAGGATAACCTTGAGGAGGGGTTAGGGCTGCGAGTTTGGCAGTTAAAATCATAGAGTCTATTTTTAATTGTGCATCATTCCAATCATTTGGGATATCATAACCATAAGCATTTACCATGCCATTAGAATACCCATCCATATAACGATCAAATTTCCTTCTGCTTTCATAAGTAGAATCTATATCTCTTGGATCTTTTATTTTACCCTCAACCACATCACTCCTTAAGGCTTTATATATATCTCCAAATTCATCTTCAGAAATTTGATATTCGTTATAATCAATCACCCAATCTACTCCCATAATCTCATCTATAAAAGGAAGCATACCAAATTCATCAGGCTTTAAAGTCTTAGCCAAAGTTTTAATTTCTTGTTCTCTTAAAGCATTTCTATGCACACCTACTAAACCACTGCCTACTGCAATATCTGCATAACCATAAATCGCACCTAATAAATTAGGTTTATCCAGTATGCTACTTCCTCCACTTAGTTGTATATAAAGTATGGTTGCTTGAATAAATCTTGCATTAAAACCATTTTGAGACATATCATTGGCTAGATATTTATAATCACCCAATATACCTGCTGCCATACCCCATTCATTATGAAATAAACTTGATCTTAAACTATTTTTATTATCATCTACTTTTCTATACAATTCTTCATATTTAGGATCTACATTTCCTTTTTCATCCACAGTTCCTATAGCATCATAAGGTATATCTATAACAACACTTCTTATACCACTTCTAATCACTAAATATTTATATCTTTCTTTTTTAGTTTTTAGTGAA
>NZ_JACHTP010000070.1:0-1175 GCF_020135855.1 Campylobacter sp. B0100352/1 | reverse complement strand
TACAGCCTATGGTTATAGTGTAGATAAAGATGGTTATATGGGAGAAGATTTTAATGAGGCTGCAGGATTACCAAAAGATTTTAAGATACATAAATCTACTTTGGATGAGATAGAGAGGGTAGCTGAAAATAACTTTTATAATGCAAAAATAAAAGAATATCTAGGTGTGGATAAATATTATGATAATATAGATATGGCAAATACTATTAAACAATACTATAATCAATTTAATCAAATTATAAATCATACTTTTAACGATACCAATAAAACAAGTTTTAGTGAAGCAGATTTAAATAGTTTACCTAAAGGTGTAAGTTATTCTAGTAATGACAAAACCATAGGTGTTATGCCAAAAAATTATGATAAATTGCAAATTACAAATTATTACAACACCCAAGAGCAATACGATGAAATGGAACAATTAGGAACAATTGCAAGTATCAATACAGGATTACAGCCATTAGATTTTACTCCTCAGAGCATGCAAACTCAAAATTTAGATCAAGATAGTGCAAGAGATACTTTTAATCCTGATATGTCATTTTATCCAAAAAATGAAGATGGAACTTATACTAAAGAAGATTTATTTATGAGTTTTTTAAAATCTACAGGTGTGCCACTAAGAGAAGATAGTGCTACTTTAAATCCTAGAATAGAAAGTTATCAAGCAACTATGGCTAAAGAAAGCTTTGATGGATCATTAGCTTCCTTAGATGACATCATGACAGGTAAGGTTGATTTTGCAAGTTTATTAAAAGGCTATGCACAAGATGGTTGGCTTGACGCAGATATTTATGCAATGGAAAAAGGAGTTAAATGGCAAAATCACATAGGTTATGGTGGAGCTTGGTTTGATAATCAGTTTAATCAAGCAAAAGCTAACGGCTGGAAAGCAAGCAGTGAAAGTATCAATTCTTATGTTGGATCTATAATGGATAGATTAAATAATCTCATGGGACAAACTAGGGTTTAAACTGATTTATAAATTTAAAAATATTATCTTAATAGATAATTCTTTTAAAATTATCTTTAAAAACTATTTTTTACAAATATTTAAAACTAACTCTACTTTATTAAATCTTTAATAAAATTAAACCCTAATAAACTTTTTTAATTTATAAATCAACTAAATTCTTATCTAAAAGTTAAAACATACAAAGCATCTAAAGAAAAAA
>NZ_JACHTP010000069.1:0-1207 GCF_020135855.1 Campylobacter sp. B0100352/1 | reverse complement strand
AAAAAATCAATCTCTTTCTAAAAAATTCTTATTTTCTTTAGCAACAGTTTCTGTTTTAAGTACTTGTGCTGATGCTAAAATTAATGGCGGTGGTTGTAATAATACAACTTGTGGAACGGTAAGTAGTGCACAAAATACTGCAATCACTGTAAGCGAAACAGGTAATACTTCTTTAACTATTACAAGCAGTGGTTCAGTTAAACCAAGCGGTGATAATAATATCGCTATTAATTTTCAAAACGGTTCATCACTTACAAATTTTAAAAATGAAGGAACTATACAAGGTGGAAGCAATACTGCTAGTATTGAAATTGGAAAAAGCAATGGTGCTACTATTACTACTTTTGAAAATAGTGGAATTATAGGCGATGGAAAATCTAAATACAGTCTAACTGTTTATGGTTCAAATGATAATAAATCAACTATAGAAAACTTTACCAATAGTGGAATCATAAGCTCAAACAATGGTGAAAGTATATTTATAAAAAACACTACTATAAATAATTTTACTAATAGTGGAACTATAAATTCAATCCAAGATCGAGGAATAAATATTAGCAGTGGTACTACCATAAGTACATTTGAAAATAGCGGTACTATAAAAACCACTGGAACTAGCGAGCCGATTGAATCTTCTGCTGGTTTTTTTGCAAGCTATGGAGTCAACTTTAACCAAGCTACTATTGAAAATTTTACCAATACAACCGGTGCTTTAATTTCTGGCAAAATAGGAATAAATTTATCGGCTAGTTCAATTAAAACCCTTATTAACAAAGGAACTATAGAATCAACTTCCGTAAATGAATTAGCAGGAGCTATTAATATTCACAGTTTTGAAGTTAAAGGCTCTACTATTAACAATCTTACAAATGAAGGTGTAATCAAAAGTCAAGCTCACGGTATCCTTATAGGCGATGGTAACACTATAGAAAATCTTACCAATCAAGGAACTATAGAAGCTGGCTTAAATGGTATAACTTTTCATGCATATAACACCAATAAAACTCTAATTAATCTAGGTCAAATCAACTTAGAATCTGGTAGCATCATTAAAGCTGGTAGAGATGGTATCCACATCGATGGATCTGATAATGGTATCCAAGGTAAAGGCATCGATGTCAAAAAAGGAGCCACTCTTCAAGGAGATAATGCCGGTATTTTCATAGGTGGTGGAAAACAACTTGATACTTTAATTAAAATATCAGGT
>NZ_JACHTP010000068.1:0-1222 GCF_020135855.1 Campylobacter sp. B0100352/1 | reverse complement strand
TAAATTTTGTTGAGAAGAGCTATAGATATATTTATGAGCAGTAATAATTTCTACGTGATTATTTACATTATTTACTGCCAATTTATCATCAAACCAATCACTATCTTGTCCTGCTTGAGTTAGCTCAGCTGTAAATTTATTATTATCTCCATCCCAAGTAAGAGTTTGAAATTCACCCGCTTCATTTCCAGCATTAACAGTTAAATCAATATTTTTCATATTGTCAGTGGTGCCGTTTGAGTTGTCATTGACAAATTCTATACCACTACCATCAGCTGTTTTTACTGCTTTGACTCCTGTACCTGCTCTACTATCATTTGGAACTGTAAAAGTGTTTATATAAGCAACAGCTTCATCAATGCTTTTAATACTTTCATTTTCAATATGAACTCCATTTAGAGTGATATCTAAAGTTACAGGATTATCTGTATTACCCCAAAAAACTACATTGTTTTGAGTTTGATGGCTGTTTTCATCAAAAACTTTACCACCTGCGGTTGTAAATTTCGCATCAGCGTAAGATACCCAAATGCCTTGGCCTTCTCTAAGGTTAAGTCCTTGGCCGCTGGCGTTAAATAAAGAAGCGCAATCGACGCCTTTTTCGGTTACATCGATGGCGTTTTTAGAAGTGGTGTAAAATTGGGTTGTGCCTGTGTCGTTTTCGTCTTTGGTTTCACCGGTTTTTTTATTGTAACCGTGGATAGAATCTAGAGAATATAAAGGTCTGCTGGCTGTGCCTATGTTTAAACCGCTGTTTAGGTTTGCTTTAATGGCGACTTCGGTTGATTTTGCGGCAGGGATGTGCATACCTGGATCGATGAAGATGTTTTGAGGGGTTCTTGAGGAATCGATGGTTTGAGTATCCCAGTTGATATTCCAACCTTGGACAACATAACCTGCGTTATTGAAAATTTTTTTCAAAATTATTTGCAACTCACTCTAAAAAGAGCGAGTTAGCAATAATTTTGAAGGCAGTCAAGTCCAATCCAGTATTACAAATCTACCAGAAAATAGACTTGTAAAGCAAGATTAGTTTCCCACAAAAGTGGGAAAAATTTTATAAAGAATCAAAAGATCAAAAAATTATTGTTTCAATTGGATCAAAGTTTGAAGCATTTGATCACTGGTTGAAATCGTTTTAGAGTTTGCTTGATAACCTCTTTGGATGATGATAAGTTCTGTTAAAGAACGACTCAAATCCACGTTTGACATTTCAAGTGCT
>NZ_JACHTP010000067.1:0-1295 GCF_020135855.1 Campylobacter sp. B0100352/1 | reverse complement strand
TTGGTGCTGCAAATGAAACTTCAGGTGTAACTACACTTAAAGGGGCTATGGCGGTGATGGATATCGCTGAAACTGCGATTAACAATCTTGATCAAATCAGAGCAGATATAGGTTCAGTGCAAAATCAAATCACATCAACTATCAACAACATCACAGTAACTCAAGTGAATGTGAAATCAGCTGAATCTCAAATTAGAGATGTGGACTTTGCAAGCGAGAGTGCAAACTACTCTAAAGCAAACATCCTAGCTCAAAGTGGATCTTATGCGATGGCACAAGCAAATGCAAGCCAACAAAATGTATTAAGATTGCTTCAATAGAAATCCGATCTAAGCCTAGCTTTTTAGGCTTAGATTTTTACTTCTTTAAAAATTTTTAAAAAATATTTCGTTTTTCTTCTATAAAATAAAAAGTTGGAACACTTCTTGCTTATATCCTTTTGATGCAATATTTTGAAAGGATTTAAAATGGGTTTTAGAATAAACACCAATATAGGTGCGTTGAACGCACATGCGAATTCGGTGGTTAATGCTAATGAGCTTGATAAGTCTTTAAGCAGACTTAGTTCTGGTCTTAGAATTAACTCAGCAGCAGATGATGCTTCAGGGATGGCTATTGCAGATTCTTTGCGTTCACAAGCAGCGACTTTAGGTCAGGCAATCAATAATGGTAATGATGCGATTGGTATTTTACAAACTGCAGATAAAGCGATGGATGAGCAACTTAAGATCTTAGATACTATTAAAACTAAAGCAACTCAAGCCGCTCAAGATGGACAAAGCTTAAAAACAAGAACCATGCTTCAAGCAGATATCAACCGCTTAATGGAAGAACTTGATAATATCGCTAATACAACAGCTTTTAACGGCAAACAACTTTTAAGTGGTAACTTTACCAATCAAGAATTCCAAATTGGCTCAAGCTCAAATCAAACCATCAAAGCAAGTATAGGGCCAACTCAATCTTCAAAGATTGGTGTAACAAGATTTGAAACCGGTTCTCAAAGTGTGAGTGAAGGTGTTGTAAGCATGGTCATAAAAAATTATAACGGAGTTGAGGACTTTAAATTTCAAAGTATCGTTATCTCAACTTCGGTAGGAACAGGTCTTGGAGCTTTGGCTGAAGAGATCAATAGAAGTTCTGATAAGACAGGAGTTAGGGCTACTTTTGATGTTAGAACTATAGGAGCTTATGAGATCAAAGCAGGAAAAACCTCTCAAGACTTTGCGATCAATGGGGTAACTATAGGGCAAATTAATTATAAAGATGGCGATGAAAATGGCCAATTAGTTTCT
>NZ_JACHTP010000066.1:0-1330 GCF_020135855.1 Campylobacter sp. B0100352/1 | reverse complement strand
GATATCATAAAGAGTGATATCGTTAATACATAGTTGATCAATATAGCCCCAAGCACCAAGTGCTGTTGCAGTGTCTATGATGTTAAAATTTTCATCATTTTTATGATTGATATTTTCAACCTTTAATTGATGAATAGCATCAAGAAGATTATAACTTTTATGATTAAAAGTAGAAGTGAAATTTTTTAAAAACTCTTCATAGTCTAAATTAGGATTATTTGTAAGTTGTTTTTGTTTTTCATAGAGTTTAATAGTAAGCCACTGTGAAAAAACAAGTTGAATGAAAGGATATTGTTTTACTAGATTAGAAAAATCATCCTTATGTTTTTCTCCAAATTCAAAAACTTCTAAAATAACATTTTTAGGTAGTTTTACTCCAAAGGCATTGTATTCATTGTCTTTTAGAGTATTTAAATTTGTGATAAGATTTTTGGTTGGATTGCCACTATAATATTTTCTTTGTACAAGACTAAAATTGATAGGGAGATAATTCTTACTATCTAAATAGTCATAAGGCGTTCCAATAGTCCTTTTATCTAAATAATAAAAAAAATCATCTTTCATACCATAATCTAAATTAAGATCTTTATCATATGCATTAAGTGTGCAAAAAATCATCACTAAAAGACATATTATTTTTTTCATGGTTATTCCTCTATGATATTTTCAAGATTAATAAAATCTATTATATCTTTATTTTTTATAATATTAATTTTAAATAATTGCATTTTTGGTAATAGTATGAAATTTATTTTAGTGTTATTTTTTTGAGAATTAAGAGTGTTAAACTAAATTATCTAAAATAGTAATACATTTTTTACTCGTGCGATTTACATATAGAATTTAACTTAAATCTTATTTTTCAATAATAAGATCTATTTAATACACCAAAACCTCACGAAAACTAAATCCTAATAAATTGTATTCTTTCTAATAAAAACAGCTATTTTATTATCTTTTACCCTAAAGATATGACTTTTAGGATCAAGTTTAAATTTTTTAAAGGTTGCTTTTTAATATTAAATATAAATAAGAAACTCCTAAATTAAATCATAAGGAAAGTATTTATAATGTTTAAATTCTTCTTTATTTAAACCCATTATCTTTACAATAACAGCACCTTCAAGATCCCAAGTATTAATAGGATCTCTTAATCTTGTATGTTTTTTCATATATTTATGTAAAAACTCAATATCTTTAGTGGCTACAAATTCTTTAATAAGTTCATGTTCTTTACGGATACACTTGCGTTCTAAATTTAAGTTTTTACCCATAGATCCTATAAAATGTAAAAACCAATCTCTATTAAAAATATCTTTTTTCTTTCTCT
>NZ_JACHTP010000065.1:0-1347 GCF_020135855.1 Campylobacter sp. B0100352/1 | reverse complement strand
TTTGGTTAATTTATTTTAACATATATGAGTAAAATAAAATTTTTATTTTTAGAATATGAGTTTTATAGAAAAGAGGAGGGTAGAGTTTTAGAGTATCCTTTAATTATCTAAAATCATTTTTCATAAAAATATTTCCAGCAGACTGTTGCTAATTTTATTCCAAAAATTTGCCTTACTCCTTTTTTAGCCAGTCTTTCTTTATCATAAATCAAAGATCCAAAAGAAATACTTACAAAAGGCACTTCCATATCAAACGAGTTTTTATTTTTATGAATAGGATCTTCACTATTAAGTGAAAAAAGTTGCTTTTTGCAATATTCTATCAGTTTCATTTCTTTATTGGCATATTTGTTTTCATTGTAAAAGTATTGTACTTTGCATTTATTTATATCTTTATCATCAAAAAGTTTAAATTGTAAATAAAGTAATTCCAAGTTTTGGGTATTCTTTTTTATATTATTAACAATAGATTTTTTTTCTTGTATTTGAGTATTGGTATCTAAATCTATTACAAAAATTTTATAGGCTTTAGCAAGAGTTTTAAAATGAAATTTTATATCTTTTAACACATCTTCTTTATCAAATTTTTCTATATCTAAAATAACTATAGGCTTATCGATGAAAGCCATTTTGTTATAAGGGGTAAATTTTTGAGAATTAAAATAAGCAAAAAATACTACACCCTTATCTCTCCACTCGTCTTTAATGCTGTATTGATTTTTCCATCCACGACCTAAAAATTCTAATCCACAAAAAGCTCTATTTTCTATAGTAATATGGCGTATATATTCTTCCATATCTTCTTTGATATCAAAAACCAAATAAGATAAAACGATATAATTTTTATAGGATTCTTCTTGTTTTCTTACCTTATAATCAAAAATAATATTAAAATTATTTTTTAAAACTTCTAGTTTTAACACCTCATTATCTTGCATTATTTCTTGTGTATAAGTGAAGCTAAAAAACATCTTATCAATTAAAGCTTGTCCTTTTTGTTTATGCTTTTTTTGGACATTAAACATTGGAGCGTATTTTAAAACACTTTCATAAAAATTGTCTTCATTGAAATTTTCTCTGTCTATAATAAAGCTTATTTTATCTATAGTATTTTCTTTACCCACATAAACATTTTCAAATACTATTTTACCTTCATTATCACTCATAGCCTTTGCTACTACTCTATCAAAGCGATGGTTATAAACATAAATTTCTTTATTTTTTAAAACTTCTCCATTCCTAGCAAGAAAGCATTCGTTGATTTCTATTTTTATATTTAAGGCATCAGCTATGGGTTGTATTCTGATTATAGTTGGATTTTTTTCTTGAGCTTTTTGATAACTTTGC
>NZ_JACHTP010000064.1:0-1406 GCF_020135855.1 Campylobacter sp. B0100352/1 | reverse complement strand
AAAAGGGTGGAGCTTAGGAAGATTTTGGTATCTAAACTTTTAAAATCTATTTGATATTTTTCTTCTATGAAATTTATATCTAAAACACTTTTATCTTTAGTGAATATATCACAATGATTCTCATAGATATGAATTAAATTTGACATAGAAATAAAAGAAGTATTACTATCATTAGATTGCAAATCTTGTAAATTTACTTTATCTAAAAATATGATTTTTATATTGCTTGTTGTTAAAACTATAGTATTAGTATTTTTATCATAAAATTGCTCTATGTTAAATACTTCATTTAAGGCTAAATTAACATCATTTTTTTGAGTATTCAAACTTTGATTATTTGGATTATCTTGTAAGGAATTTTCTTTATCTAAATAAGCTTGGATATTTTTTATATTTTCATTTCTTTCTTGTTTTAAAGTATTGATAGATTTGTAAAGATTTTTTCTAGCATCAAGGTAGGTATCATTGAGGCTTTCTTTATCTAAGATAAATATTTTAGTAAAATCATTTTTATAACCTAGATTGTTTGTAGCAGTGGTTTGGGTAAAAAGTTCTTCCTTTTTGTAATTTATAGCTATAGAATTCTCACATTGATATAAAGCTTTTAAGTATGCTATAGATGAATTTTTATTGATTTTGTTTATATCTTCATTGCTTAAAAAAGTAAGTCTTGTTATAAATGCTTCTTTCATTTATTTTTTCTTAAAATTAAATTTTTATAAACTATAATGTTTTTTAACATAAAAGATTCTTAAAATTAAGTTTGATAATGAAATCTTTACTATAAAGTTTAAAGTCTAATAAATATTTCCATCATTTATATAATTAAAAAACATTAATATAAAAGGAGAGCTACATACAAACCCTATAAACCAACTTATTTTTTTACGTTTTACTCCTGTGCTATAGCATTTAAAAAAATAAGCTTGTAATAAACAAAGAACTATAAAAGGTGCAAAAAATGTTAAATAGCAAATCCAACCAAATAAAAATCCTATGCAAATATATATACGATACTCATCTGGCAAAAGTTTCTTAACTTCTGGAGGATCCATAAGTACAAAATGTCCCACATTATCAACACCATAAGTTATATAAAATCCTATGATGATAGTAATAAGAAAAATAATAAAAAATGTTAAAAAATAAGATTTTAAAAACTCTTTTATATTGATTCTTATGAAATAATTTAACAAGGCAAAGATAGCTAAAAAGATGATTAAAGAGCCTAAAGAATCAATATTAACAACTCCTGATGTTTTACCAAAAAAGAAACCAAAAAAGAAAATCACACCAAATAACCATCCTAAACCAACAGCTTCTACCATTTAAACTCCTATATCATAAAGTGTATTATAAGTCTTATCTTTGAAATCAAGCTTAGCAACGAAATCTTTACTATAAAG
>NZ_JACHTP010000063.1:0-1503 GCF_020135855.1 Campylobacter sp. B0100352/1 | reverse complement strand
TAAAGAATTAAGACTTGGTAGAAGTGAGAATGTTTTCTGGGCTAAAGATGATAAACAAATAAAAGAAATAGCTAATGATTTATTAGAGAATGCTCAACATTTAAATAAAATAAAAACAACCATAGGTATCAAAGATAAAAAAACCGGAAAAGCTATAAGACAAGAACCGATAGAAATTAATGTTTATTTATTAGAGGATAAAATGACAAAAGTACAAATTAGAAGCAATTCTCAAAGTGGTGGAGATACAATAGATATTATCCATAATTTAGAACCAAAAACAAAAATTCACAATTTGAAAGATTTAAGATGAAATATAAAGTATTAAATAAAGAGTATATGGATTTTATTTTTTATGATATCCCTTATGAGTTAGGTAAGAAAATAAGTAACTACTATGAAATGCACCTTTTTCTACAAATACCAAATGTTAAGAAAACAGATATTTTAGAATTGTTCGAAATGACAATTTTGACAAGTTTTGATATTGAAGCAGAAATGGATGAAACAATTTTTGCTGATTATTTATTCGATTTTTCAAATTTATATAAATTAACAAATCATTATACCGATGATTATGTAGCTATTATAGGACAACTTTTTTTAGACGATTGTATTGATTTTTGGCGTTGTGCATATCATGAAACAGATAACGCAAATACAAAAACTCCCAATTTATCACAATACAAAAAAGAAAATAAATATGAAACTTGGAAATATTTTAGAGATAATTATATTTATTCTTACAACGATAATTTAGTAAATCATGCAACAAAAGGCGATTTTTGGGGGAATTTGGATAATTGGGATATGTATAATATCAATTGTTTTCGCACTCAAAAAGGCACAAGGTATCTTAATGAAATTTTAGCTCCTAAGTTTTACAATAAATACAAAGATTTGGAAGTAGAAATTGATGATAAAGGTAATATTATAAGATGGATTGGAGAGATCAATAGGTGATTTTTGTTAATTTTACAAGATAATAATAAAATACTCAAAAGATAGAACAAAGAGAAATTTCTATAAAAAATAAGAAAACAGGAAAAATTACTTACAAGATATAAGTTAGATGATGAAACTAATCTTGTATATAGAACGGATTTTGGAAGTGGTGGAGAAATTCTCATAAACCAAGAGGAAATCTTAGAAAAATACATATAATAAATGGGGTAAACAATGAAATATAAATTTATAAAATGGGATGAAAATGAAAAGTGTGCTATTTTTTTTCCTGATATGGATTTTGATATATGGAAAAAAACTCAGCTTTTAGAGAATGATCATGCTAATCCAACTTTAATTATACCATCTTGTTTAAAAGATAAGGTTAGTATTTTAGAACTATTTGAATATTATATTTTGCTTATTTATGGAAAAAGCATAGGTATTTCAAGATGGGAATGTGATAATTTAATTTTATTAAATACTTACACTATTGACAATCTTAGCAACCCTTTCTCTTTAAATACTCCTAAACCTACTTACATTAGTGAATATATC
>NZ_JACHTP010000062.1:0-1573 GCF_020135855.1 Campylobacter sp. B0100352/1 | reverse complement strand
TTTTGACTTCTTTTAATGTAAAGTTGTATTGAAAGACGTTCTTCAAGAGGAATCCATTCATCAGGATTGCTTGAATCTTTATAAAAAGCACTTTGAATTTTGTTTTTATTCATAAAATTTTGAAAATCATTACATTCTGCTTCGCTAACATTTTTATCAACTAAAATTTTTCCAAGCAATTGAGTATCGCCCTCTAAAAAATTAGTTGTTGCACCATAAAGTTGGGAATTTAAAAAGCCCATTAAAACTCCGCCCTTATCTATACTTCCATCTTCATTAATATAAGCATTTTTGTTTAATCTTGTATCTCCATTATTACTAAAAATATTATCAGTATTAATATCTTCAAAATATGAACCATTCCAAGTATTGAAACTAGCATATATTGTGTCTTGAGAGAAATCTATTTTTTCATATTCGTCTTTGGTAAAAGTTTTAGTAACATTTAAATTTTTGTCTAAATAAAAAGCATAAGGCATATTTGCTAATTCTTCTTCACTAAGACTTGAATTTGAAGTTTGAGGCATAAGTTGTGAAAGAACTTTGTAAGCATTTCCTATGGTTTTAGCTATGTCTATAGAAATATGAGTTGCATAAAAATATCTATCTCCTGTTTCCCATTCTACAAAACTTTCCATATCTTTAGCATACCTTTGTATAAGAAACAAACCGCAAAGTTTAGCTAATATTTTAAATTCTATGATAGTCAGTAGAAAATTCTTTTATATGTTAAGAAACAAAGAAATCAAGCCAAAAAATGACTTAGAAAGGGCTGCTTTTTATTTTTATCTTATCAATACTTCTTTTGGATCAAGCATGGGACAATTTGCTATGAGTAAGCAAAGAGCACCTAAAAGATTATATAGAGACTTTAGTTTGCATACAAAAAGAATTAAAAATGCAAGCATAGAAAATAAAAGCTTTGAATATATTTTAAAAGAGTATGATTACAATGAAGCTTTATTTTATTTGGATCCGCCTTATGTTGGAACTGAGAGTTATTATAAAAATGTGCCTTGTTTTGGCTTAAAAGAACACGAGCTTTTATGTAATTTACTTAAAAATATCAAAGGTAAATTTATGCTTTCTTATAATGATTGTGATTTAGTAAGAGAGCTCTATAAAGATTTTAATTTTAAGCAGTTAAAAGTAAGGTATTCTCTAAATAACAATGTTTCAAAAAGAAAAGAGAGTAAGGAGCTTTTGATTATGAATTTTTAAATTATAACTAGAGAATGTTTTTAAAATATTTTCTAATTCTTAAAGCAAAGAAGTTAAAAATTCTAAAATTTCTTTGCTCGCATTTGTTTCATCTTCTAAATCTTCTTTTTCTAAGGTAGCACCATATTTCATTAAAAGTAAAATGGCTCCAAAATTATTATGAGTAATAGCATAAAATATAGGTTTATCTCCCATACATTCTTTAGTAGCACTCATGCCATTTTTAAGATATTCTAAAACAAGATCATTATCGTGATTGCAAATTGCACTCACAAATCTTTTAGTAAAATGTGCTTTGATATCATTTTGAATTAGTGTCATTTTTATCTCCTTTTGTTTTTATGGAGACAAC
>NZ_JACHTP010000061.1:0-1586 GCF_020135855.1 Campylobacter sp. B0100352/1 | reverse complement strand
TAGTCCCATTATACAAACTTCCACTTACATAAGGTTTATCTATATCATCATCCAAAAAAGAAATAATCACTTCATCACCAATTCTTGGAGTATGATAAAAACCTGAATGATTACTTGCTATACTTGAAGCTACTCTTAAAAAAGGAGTGTGATGATATAAACTTTCTTTTTCATCTAATTCTTCTTGATTGGCATAAAGATTAATCCTTACTTTAACCCTTCCATACTCATCAGTATAAATAGTATTTCTTTCACTTTCTATATCCTTACTTTCTCCTATAACAATACCTTGAGTGCTATTAGGAGCTTTAGGTTTAGCTTTAAAGCTTGGAGTAAAGATAATATTCTTTTTTAATAAAGTTAAAGTGTTAGAATAAGATTTGCTTAAATTTAAATCTTTTAAATTTAAATGATCATTCGTATCAATAGAATTAGCTAAGATAGCATCATCAATTAAAATTTGAGTATTAGCAATAATAATAAAGTCTTTAAGTAAATTGGATGAATTAGCTTTTTGATTATAATTTAAAGTGATAAAATCTCCTAAGCTAAGATGATAAATATTACTTTTTGCTAAGAAGCTTTCATTTAATACTAAAGCTCTTTTTTCTTTAAGAGTAGGTTTGGTTTTTAAATCAATATTCTTTGTAAAAGAATATTCACTTTCATAAGAGTGTTCATTATAATAAGCTTTATTGTTAAGTTCTTGTTCATAAGCAACTTTATTAGAATGTAAAGATAAAAGATTTAAAGGAGTGTTAGCATTGATACTAGAATGCGTAAAAGAATTAGTTCTTAAACTTTGTTCTTTATAGATAGAAGAAATACAAGTTTGATTTAGAGTATTATTGATATTAGGATTATATTCTATCTCTTTGGTTTTTGTATTTTTATAAACATCACAAAAATAAATAGTATTCTCATCTTCATAAAAAAATATCCCATTATTATGGCTTAATCTTGTGATCAATTCTAAATCACTTTCATTGTATTGAGAGATGAGTTCTTGCTCTTCATAATTTAAATGTATATTAGAATAATCAATTTGCTTGTGTAATATATCTTGATAAAAACCAAGGGTTTGTTTGATCACTTCTATAATATTAGTATGAGTATAAATACGATTGGCTTTATTTAAAGAAAGTCTTTTTAAAACAGATTCTAGTTTAAAAGAAAAAAAGTGTTTGTATTTTAATTGTTTAGTATTTGAGGAGTTATCATTGATATTGGATGTGCTTTCATGATTAATGCCTAGATATTTTATATAAGTGATAATTCCTTTATAATTTTTAACTTCATTTGTGTCAAAATTTAAAGTATTGTTTTCATAAGGATTATGAATACTTAAAATGGCTTCTTGATCGATTAAAACATTAGGATGAAAATTAAAATCTTGACTTAGATTAAATAAGCTTTCATCTAAACTTTCAAAAAAACCTTCACATTCTATAGAAAAAAGTTCTTCAAGACTTTCTTTGATGATGGCTTTAGTGATTTTAAAGGGTAGGGGATTGGAAGATGAATTAGAATTTAATATATTAAGATTCATAAAGGAATTTGGGGGCATGTTTTCTCCTTAATGTGGT
>NZ_JACHTP010000060.1:0-1765 GCF_020135855.1 Campylobacter sp. B0100352/1 | reverse complement strand
TATCGGAAAACATTGTGCTATAACCATCCACAATAACATCGTCATCTAAATCTCTAATAAATTTTTCTTGATAAAAGAAGTTATCTCTAAAATGTATCCAAGCTTGATATTTATCTTCTTTATAATAAGATAAATTAGTAGGATAGTCTATTTTATTTCTATCTTCATCACGATAAGAACCAAAGTCTATATATCCTGCTAGAAAAAGTTGTCCTATGATGTTAATATATTCACTAATGTAAGTAGGTTTAGGAGTATTTAAAGAGAAAGGGTTGTTAAGATTGTCAATAGTATAAGTTTGAACGATATTTCTATCTGTTTCATGTCTTGCAAAAAATTCATTGTCAATAAGTTTTAAAAATAAATATTCAAATGCTAACAAAATATCTGTTTTTGAGGTATGTTTTAAATAGTCTAAAAATAAATCCATTTTAAAAAAATATTTCCCATTATTCTCTAATACCTTGTTTAAAATTTCATCACTTTCATAACCTGTTTTATCCATCCCTCTATAAAGAAAGATAGGATTGCCCATTGCGTATATCACTTTAATTTTCACCGCTTTATTTCTTGGCATGAATAGTTTTATTAATCTTTGGATTTTTATCATAAATATTAATTACCTCTCCGTTACTTCCAAAATCCGTTCTATATACAAGATTAGTTTCATCATCCAACTTATATCTTGTAAGAAACTTTTCCTGTTTTCTTATTTTTTATAGGAATTTCTCTTCGTTCTATCTTTTGAGTATTTTATTATTATCTTTTAAAATTAACAAAAATCACCTATTAATCTCTCCAATCCATCTTATAATATTACCTTTATCATCAATTTCTACTTCCAAATCTTTGTATTTATTGTAAAGCTTAGGGGCTAAAATTTCATTAAAGTATTTTGTGCCTTTTTTTGTCTTTGTTACCCATATATTATACCCACTCCAATATCTTGGCATATCCCAAGAAGTAGTGGAAAACATTGTGCTATAAACTTTTTCTCCTTTTTTAAGTTTGGGTAGAGTATTTGCTGTGTATTCTTTATCTTTGTAGATTAAAATATCTTCTTCATCTTCTTTTAAAAATGCATTAGTATAAAAAAAATTATCTTTAAAATAAATCCAAGCTTGATATTTATCTTCTTTATAGTAAGATAAATTAGTAGGATAGTCTGTCCTTGTATATTTATCTTCTGATCTTGAATCAATCCCAAAATCTATATATCCTGCTAAGAATAGTTGTCCTATGATGCCTACATATTCGCTATTATAATTTGGTTTGATGGAATTTTTTAAGTTTTCATCTTCTGTGAAAAACAAAGGGCAATATATATCATTAAATTCACATGCATCCCAAAAAATTGATCCTAAAAAATGATCTTCAAAGTATTCTAAAATATCTGTTTTATTAAGGTTTGGAATTTGTAGAAATAGCTTTATCTCTGATTTCTCATCAAAATCAGGAAAAAATGAACCATATTTATGAATTACTTTACCAATCGCCATTTTCTTTTGCCTTATTGTGAATTACATTATTTGGCTTTTTTCAACCTATATCAATTGCAGAACCACCTGAACTAGATGTTTTTCTTAATCTAAGAACGGTTCCATCATCTAATTTTCTCATTTTTATTCCATTTTTTGCGTCTTCTAATACCTCCGCCCCCTCTGTTATATCTTGCCATATTTCTTTTATATGCTTATTATCTTCGGCCATATAAACATTCTTATTTTTATAAAATTGTTTATAACCCATGTTATTTAACTCATCA
>NZ_JACHTP010000059.1:0-1790 GCF_020135855.1 Campylobacter sp. B0100352/1 | reverse complement strand
GAAGTTAAAGGTGGAAAAGCAGGTATTATCAATGAAGGTGTTATTGGCTCTGGCTCTGATAGCAGTGGAGACACAGGTATCAAGATAGAAGGTGGTGGTAGCTTAGCTGGTGGTATAGTCAATCAAGGTAATGGTTCTATCACAGGTTCTATCACAGTAGAACAAGGTGGCCAACTTGACTCCATAGTCAATACCTCTACTTCTGATACAGGTATTTCAGGTTCTATCACAAACAATAGTGATAATAAATTAGAAATCTCCAATGGAGAAGGTGCTACTATAGGTGGTGGTATTGTTAATAACGGAAGTGCTGATTTAGTAATCTCTAATCAAGGCAATGTTGGTAAAGATGAACAAGGCAATACAGTAACTAACAATGGTGGAGGTAGTGTTAATATACAAGATTGGGTTGTTTCTACTGATGAAAATGGTCAATTAGAAACTGTTGTGGTAGGTGGAGCTAATAAAGACAATGTAACTGTAGATAAAGTTACTGTAGATCAAAGCGGACTTGATTTAGGACAACTTGATAATGTTAGCAATCTCATTTCAGGAGTAACACCTGATAAAATAGGTGGTATAAGTGTAAATGGTGGTGGTGAAATCACCATAGATGTTGATCCACTCACAGGAAAATTAGCAACAGATTTTAACCTTAATGCTTCTATAGCAGGAGCTACTTTTAGATCTTTAATCAACACTACTTCAAGAAGATCAACATTTATTGATAGTGTTATGGGTAATTCTATGCAACATTTTGCCTTTGCTAAATCTAGTACTGCTATTGCTATGCAAGAAAAAGGTAATTTATATGCAAGTGCAAGTGATTATATAAAAAATGATTTTAATAATGGAAGCTATGGTTATAATAAAGAGCATTCTTTATTTATCCTTCCTTATACTTCTTCACAGAATGTTGAACTTTCTTTAAATGAAGAAAGTAAAGGACACACTAAAGGAACTATTATAGGTTATTCTACTTTAAAAGATAGTGGTATCTATGGTGTGTATGCAGGTTATGAAGATACTAAAATGAAATCAACCTATTTTGATATAAACAATAGATCTTATTATGCAGGTTTAAAATACTTTAATACCTTATTTACAACAAGTAAGGGTCAAGAAGTTTATCTAAAAGCTCAAGGTAAAACAGCCTTTGTTAAAAATGAATTAGGTAAAAAAATCGGTAAGAGTGAAGCTAAAGCTAATCCACATTCTTATGCTTATGGTTTAGGTACAGATTTGGGTATGAATTTTAACTATGGCAATAATATCTTCTCTCCAGAAGTAGGTTTAGCTTATGAAGGTGGTTATACTGAAGCTTTTTCTATGATCAATACCAAAGGTCAAGCTACAGTTAAAGGTGGAGAAAGAACTTATGCAAACTATTTAAATCTTTTCTCTACAAGAACAAGCTTTACATGGTTTAGAGATTGGTTGCCAAATTTAAAAACTTCTATGACTTTAGGAGCTAAGCTTAATATCAATCCAGAAGTTACAGCTAAAGCTAGATTTGGTCAAGTAAAAGTAAAAGATAAATTCCATTTACCAAGATTACAAAGATATGTAACTACATCTATGATTGTTCCTTTAAATGATGCTTTCTATTTTAGCTTAAACTATAATGGAATGTTTGATACTAAAGGTAATACTCATACAGGTTTTGCACAATTTAATTATGTATGGTAAATTAAATCATGAGAATTCTTAAAAATTAAAAACAAATTGTGGGTTAGTGTTGGGTGGGTTTTCCTTTTTGTAAAAATCATTTCAAAATAAAACTACTGATT
>NZ_JACHTP010000058.1:0-1796 GCF_020135855.1 Campylobacter sp. B0100352/1 | reverse complement strand
TTATCTTTATCTAAATAATAAGGAAAACTTAGCATTAAAAGAATGGTTTTAAAATAAGAACTATTAATATCATTTATTTCTTTGCAAAGTTTTTCTGCTTCATCTTCATTTAACACTCTTAATTCTATATAATGATGAGTGATGAGATAATTGATGATTTTATGCATTTTTTCATCTAATTTTTCCTCTAAGTATTTCTCTTCGGCTTCTTGCTCTTTTAATTTTTTATCTTCATCGCCAAAGATTAAGTCATTAGCAAAACCTGCTACAAGCGTTCCCACTACTGCACCCACCACTGTCCCAACTATAGGAAAACCCGAGCCTATAGCCGCCCCAGTTGCAGCACCTGTGGCAATACGGGAAAGTATGGATACGCCAACTCTAGCTGCGATACTAGACGCTACTCTTGAGCTAGCTATCTTAGTTGCAGCACTGGAAGCAACCCTGCTAGTTTGAGTTAAGGCTTGTTTGGCGACATATTCACTATATTTACTTAATGGGGTTTTATTTAAGAGTTCTCCAACAAAAATACCAACACCTGTTTCACTCAAAGCTCTTACATTGGACTTTCCTTCTGCTTTAGCTAGAAAAAAATTCAATATTCCAAAATTCATTATTATTTTATAATGCATCATTGTCGCGATAGGCGAATCATGTTTTACACCAAACTTCATTATCCCTTTTTCAAAAGCCTCAGTGGCAAAACCTCCTGCAATACCTAAAGCATAAGGAGCAACATCTCCAAATACGCCTAAATCCCTTTTATCGCTAGGAGTGCTTTGAGTTTCCTTAGAATAAAACTCTAAACTTCCATAAATACTTTCATTCATCTTTCTTCTCTTTTTTTAATTCTTGCGCCTCTTTAAGGAAAGTGGTATCAATAAGGTTAAAATCTCCGCTTACACGTGAAAAGATTTTTTCAAATTCTTCATCACTTAAGCTCAGTAAATAAGGCATTACATGGGGTTTTATAATGGCATTAACTCTTGCAAAAAAACCATGTTTTATTTCTATTTCACGTCCGACAAGATTTACAATGTTGTATCTTCTACCTTTGAAAGTTTGTATAACTATATCTCCCCAACTATACACTGGGGTATAAGCATACACAAAAAAAGTTCCCAAAGGAAAAATTAATTCATTTCCAAAATAAAATTCAATCACAAGTTTTTCTTTTGTGATATAAATTCTTTTAAAATTTGCTGCTTGGTAGATCTCTTTTGCAAGTACATACAACCCAAAAAGAAAAATAGAAAGAACTATAAAATCTTTAAAATTTGTAGTATTGTTCAATCCCCTAGGAAGCAAATAAAGCACAAAACATAAAAGTCCAATGTGTATTATTCCATAAAATAAAAATATAGGTATATATTTTTTTGCTTCAAAAATAATTTCATCTTGAGTGTCTTGTTCTTTGATTTCTGTGTTGCTACTCATTTTTATCTTTTATCTATTCTGCTCTTACTTCTCCACCCTTAACCATAAGTCCATTAGAGTCTATAACTACTTCTACTCCACCTGCTTTAATAATCACGCAATTTTGATTTGCGGTGATAATAGTTTCTCCTACTTGCACAGTTGCTTCACTATCAGCTTTTAACTGATGAGTGGTTTTGGCATAGGTTGTGATATTATCAGCTACCATACTTGTGTTTTTATCGCTTTCAAATCCTATAGATTCATTACTTGTAAAAAGGATATTATCTTTACTTTTATAATCTATTTCTTTTTCGCTTAAAACTTGCACCTTATCACTAATATTAACATCCCAATGCCCCTCAACCACTTCCTTCCTA
>NZ_JACHTP010000057.1:0-1810 GCF_020135855.1 Campylobacter sp. B0100352/1 | reverse complement strand
ATCTCATCTTATCCTTCAGACTAATATCAATCCAAACACAATTTACATTTCTTATCATGGTGCAAAAGATATATTAAACCCTGTAGAACACAAAATAGAACTTTACAAATGTTTTAAGCAGCTTAATCTTGATGCAACTTTACATTTAATCCAAGATGAAAAAGATATAGATGGTAAAATGATTAAAAGCTTGGATCATGGAATGAGGTTAAGTATTAGAACTTTATTTAAAAAAGAACTTCCCTTAATGCTTGAAAAATTAAAAAATAAAAAATTTCCTATGAAAGAAAATTCTATTTCTTATCCTTGTAAAAACAAGGTTTTTAAATTTAAAGACGAAGGTGATAAATTTAAGCTAGAAATTATTTAAAAGATAAGAATTTTTGATAGAATATTAAATTAATTTAAGTAAGGAATCAAATGACAGCGTATTTACACATAGGAACCACTAACACAGGAAACCAAGAAAAACAAGGTTTTTTGATGCAAAACGAAGAAAAGCTTTTAGAAAAAGGTTATATTTATCCAAAAAGCCTTAGAGTAGCAAATAGGCATTGGGCTTTAGTGGATATAGTTTTAGAATTAATCAAAAAAGAAAAATTAAGCCAAAATGTTTTAGAGGATTTGGACAATGAAAGATTATTAAGAACTATAGAAAATTTTAAAGCTGAAAGTGCATTGCATAGGGATAAGAAATTTATTTTTTCAGCTGAAGGTATAGTTTGGGATTTTTCCACTAAAAGACATGTCGAAATTTTAGAAAGAGTTATGAGAGAATTAGGCTTTACTCAAATTTATATCATTGTGTACTTTAGGGATACTTTAGGTTATTTAAATTCTCATTGCTCTCAAGATCATAAAAATAATATGGGGTATTATTCTGCTGATTTTGCACCTTGTAACCATCCTAGAAAATATATTTTTGATTATGAATGGATTTGTAAAACTCATGCAGAAGTATTTGGAGAAAAAAATTTAATCGTGAGGCTTTTAAGAGAAGATTATGTCGGGGGAACTTTGCTTAAAGATTTTGTTTATCATTTGGGGCTTGAATGGGATGAAAATTTTATTTTAAAACAAACAAAAAATGAAAGTTTTAATCTCTTGGGAATGGAACTTATGTCTAGACTTAATTACAAAGATTTACAACAAGATAATTTAAATTCTTTACTTTTTATGGCAAGAAGAAAATTTGAAGGCACTCAAGAAAAAAGATTGAAATTTGCAGCTCAAAAAGATATCGCTAAAGCTTATGTGGATTATTTTGCGCCGTCTCTTGAATGGGTGAGACAAAAATATTTTCCACATAAAAAATCCCTTTTTACTCCTGTAAATTGGGAAGAGTATCAAGAAAATTATACTTTAAAAGAAGTTAAAAAAGAAGATTGGGATAATATAGTTGATTTTATAGCTCAAATTATCATCTCTAAAAATAAAATTATCCAATCATTAAAAGAAAATTAAGATAAGTTTTAACTTATCTTAATTCTTCATAGCAAGCTCTAGCATTTGTTTGATATTTTCAAAGCTTTCAAAATTTTCAGGAGTTATAAATTCAGCTTTTAAAGGCTTTTTATAGTATTTTTCTATTTCAGCTACTAAAGCCATGATATCAATACTATCAATAAAATCTTCGCTAACCAAATTCGTCATGCTTTCATCAATATCGGTTCTTTCTATATTGATAAAAAATTGTTTAACGTTTTGCATTTTATTCCTTTGTAATTTTTAAAATCGTATTATCACTTAAATTTAAAATTAAGTCAAATTTTTGGTTTTAAAGGTTTTCAAATTTCATTTAAATAACCCC
>NZ_JACHTP010000056.1:0-1818 GCF_020135855.1 Campylobacter sp. B0100352/1 | reverse complement strand
TCCATACTCAAACCATAGACTTAGCTAAAAATGTCAATGTAGGAGGAGAATATTTAACCAATGTAGCTCTTTCTAAAGATACCATAGTAGGGTTATACTTTAAATGTAGGAGTGGATAATAAAGTAAGAATAGCAAAAAATTCAAGTGAATTTGTAGGAGAAAACAAAGATATAGAAATAGGATCTAATCAAAATACTATCATACATAAGGATGAGATAAAGAATGTGAAGGGGAATAGGAAGGAAGTGGTTGAGGGGCATTGGGAGCTTCATACCAATAAAGGAATAAATTATCTTAGTGAAGAGCACTTAAATATACAAGCACATAATTACATAGATATACATACAGAACAAAATTTAAGCACACAAACAAAAAAACAACATACAGAACTTGCAGAATCTAAATATAGTAATTATCAAACAGATTGCGAAATTCAAGCGGGTAATCAAATCATACACAAAGTAGGAGAAACTGTTATCACTGCAAATCAAAATTGTGTTATCATTAAGGCAGGTGGAGTAGAAGTAGTTATAGACTCTAATGGGCTTATGGTTAAGGGTGGAGAAGTAAGAGCAGAATAAATATATAATGAAAAACAATTTTTTAAAGGAGTAATTATGAAAAAATTTTTAATGAGCTTAAGTATTTTAGTATTTTTAACCCCAATGCTTTATGCCCAATCTCCAAGTGAAGCTAAACCTAGCTTTGATTGTGCTAAAGCAAAAAGCAATGTTGAAAAGATAATATGCAATGATAAATACGGGCAGTTACAAAATTTAGATCGCTATATGGGTGAAGTCTATACACAATTAAGAAAAGAGTTAAAAATCTCTAAATTTCCCGATAAGGAACAAAGACTAAAAGATCTTTTAGATTCACAAAGGGCATTTATTAAAAAATTAAATAAAATTGATAGAGCTGATTTTATACAATATTCTCATAATGAAGAAGATGCCTATGAAGAACGCTCTGATTTTATAGGACATTCTTATGAATACCGCATTACAGACTTGCTTGAACTTCTAGGTAAGGTGCTAGATTCTAACAATAAAGAATTATGTGAATATGCAAGACAGCATGATGATAAATTTGATGAGAATAAATGGCAAAAAATTCCTCCTTCTGTCAATCCTCCATATAGCATAGGCTTTTGTACTTTTGGAACAAGTAGTAGAGATGGTGTGTTTATAGATCTTTGTACAGAAAATGGAAAAGCTACTGAAAAAATGGCAAAAGATATCAAAGACGAATATAATTACAATTTTTACTTTATCCATAATACTAAAATGTATAAAAGAAAAATTGATATTAACAATGATGGAGTGCCCGAAAATCTGATTTTTATATCAGGGGATTATTATGATGCACTTTGGATATATAAAAATGGTAAGCTAGATGCAAAAGCAAGTGATAAAATCTATGGGGATGATTTGCATTTTTGTGGATCAGCTACTCTAGGCACCCTTCAAGGAAGTCGTGACAGCGATGCTGCTGAAGTATTTGGTTTCTATGCCTTGCCAAGCAATAAAATTTCAAAACGACTAGAATTTGATTTTGAATATCCTATGCTAGGCTATTTATACTATGGAGTTATGGAGTTTAAAGGAAAAAATTATATTACCCTTTATAATCGCAGATTTCAGGATGATAAAAAATCTACTTATCCAACAGAACGCATTTATCTTTTAAAAGGCGATAAAAGAGAATTAAAATGCACTTATTAAAAAGGAAATAATTAATGTTTGACACAACAAAAATATTATTTATCACTCTGAGTGTGATATTACTTAGTCAAAGTCTAAATGCAAAATCTAGTA
>NZ_JACHTP010000055.1:0-1874 GCF_020135855.1 Campylobacter sp. B0100352/1 | reverse complement strand
AAAGAACTTATCTCAGAAATCAAGGACTATGCTAAGTATTTAAAAATATTTTTAAACTAAATTTTACATCAAGAGAAATATACAAAAAAAGAGTTTTCAATAATAAAGAAAAACCAAACAACGATAATTTAAAAAAACAATTTTTTATAACAAACTTTTTGATACAGGGGTTTAAATGCTATTTGCCATTTTTTTTGGATTGTTTGTTGGCATTTTGTTCTTTGGAGGCTATTTGATAGGATTTTATATTTATTCTTTTACTATCTTAACTATCTTTGCTTTATTAAATTATTTCATAAGACTCAATATAAAAGAGTTTTTAAAATCTTATTTTTTAACATTTTTTATTATTTTTCTTATTACCATCATCATAGGATTTTATGTAACTTATGGTGTTGATAATGTGGAACATTTTGTGCCTTTCATGAACTCTCCAGAAGTTGAGAAACTTTCACTAGATGAGTATCGTATATATATTTGCATGGATTTTTTATCTTGTTTAATCTTTGTTTTGGTATTTTTAACGCTTTTCATAATCTTATGTTTATTGCAAGCTTATTTTTTTAAATGCTATAGCACAGGAGAAAAACGTAAAAAAATAAGTTGGTTAATAGGGTTTATTTGCAATATATCACTTATTGCTTCATGTATTACTATCATATTTGAAGATATTAACATGAAAAAACTATTTTAAACTTAAAAATTTATACTAGATTTTAAACTTTATGGCAAAGATTCTTTTTAAAAGATAAAAATAAAAGCATAGCGATAAGCCGAGTTCTGTCTAGAATGCTCATTTATCTAGTTTTGTTTTTGCAAACAAAATCAAGCGAAGGGTTAAAATAAAGACTAAAACCATCCCTTCTTGCTGCACATTGGGTTTACATAGCCGAAATTGTTACCAAAATCGCTGGTGGGCTCTTACTCCACCGTTTCACCTTTTCCATAAAAATATGGTAGTTTGCTTTCTGTTGCACTGTCCCTTAGGTTTCCCTAGCCATCCGTTAGATGGAATGTTTGTCTTTTGCAGCTCGGACTTTCCTCTTCTTAAATAGAAGCGAGCATTTGCTATGCTTTGCTCCAAATTTTAACGCAAAAATACTTAAATTTAATTGCGATATCAAACATTTTTTGCTAAAATTATATTTTATTTTAATATAAAAGGAATGTTATGGCATCTTATTCAATGGGTGATTTAAAAAAGGGATTAAAAATAGAAATTGATGGAATTCCTTTTAAAATAGTAGAATATCAACATGTAAAACCAGGAAAAGGTCCTGCTTTTGTTCGTATTAAAATTAAATCTTTTATTGATGGAAAAGTTCTTGAAAAAACTTTTCACGCTGGAGATAAATGTGAGGCTCCAAATTTAGAAGATAAAACCATGCAGTATCTTTATGATGATGGAGAAAATTGTCAATTTATGGATACAGAAACTTATGAACAAGTTGCAATTAGCGATGAGGATGTAGGTGAAGCTAAAAAATGGATGCTTGATGGTATGATGGTAAATGTTCTTTTTCATAATGGTAAAGCTATCGGTGTAGAAGTGCCTCAAGTAGTTGAACTTAAAATCGTAGAAACCGCTCCTAACTTTAAAGGAGATACTCAAGGTTCAAATAAAAAACCTGCTACACTTGAAACAGGGGCTGTAGTGCAAATTCCTTTTCACGTTTTAGAAGGTGAAGTGATTCGTGTAGATACAGTTCGTGGTGAATATATAGAAAAAGCAAATAAATAATTTTTTTAAGGTGTCATCTATAAAGACACCTTAAAATACCTGCCCAAAAATTTAACTTTCCTTTTATTTTCTTAATTTCTATATTTGGAGAAAAATAATGGATTGGTTATTACTTGCTTCTATCCCTTTGATT
>NZ_JACHTP010000054.1:0-2157 GCF_020135855.1 Campylobacter sp. B0100352/1 | reverse complement strand
AGATAAAGCTTTGGAAAATTTTAACAAATAAAAAAATTTAAAAATTATTTTAAGGAAAAACAAATGAAAACTTTAGAAGAAATGCAAGCTATGGATGAGACAATAAAAAAGCAAAAAACCTATCAAAAACCTAATATTTTTTAAAATCAAAATATAATTTGATCGATAAGAATATCCGTGAATACGATAAAATTTCATATAAGACAAGTAGTGAAGGTGCTAATCTATACGAGTATGATTATTGACTTAACATCAGCAACTGAGCAAAATCTTAATCTATCAATAAAAGATTTTTCTAAAATTGAAAGAATTTACATTGATAAATCAATATTGTTAAACAAGCAATATTTTGGCTTAGAAAAAGCTTGTAAAGGATGGAAATTTAATGAGAAGTCATTAAAAGAGTTTTTTAAAATCAGTCAAAAATATGAAGACTGGCAAACTTCTTACCGCATTTTTGATCAAATTCCTTGTGTTATTAGAGGAAGATTTTCTTTAGATAATATTGATTATTTTTTTGAAATTAATGCAGGCGGAAGCTTTGAAATTTGGAATAATAATTATAAATTTTATTTTGGTTGCGACAATAAGCAAAATAAAAAATGTGATATTTTTTTATTAGATTAGCATTTTACTATATTTTTATGCAAGGCTATACAATGATAAATACTATTTTAATATGGTTATTTTGTATTTTTATACCAATATTACTATTAAAACACAAATTTAGAGCCATTTTTATATCAGGTGCTTTTCTGATATTTTTTACTATCAATGATATATATTACATGATAATCAATGACAATATGCTAGGGCTATTACAAACTGTGCTTAATATAAACAAAACAACGTTTATTATTTATGAAAGTTGTTTGATTTTATTTTTTGTGGCTTTATTGTTTGTAGCATACAAAAAGCCAAAATTTCATACAATAATTTTTATTTATTTAACTTTATGCAATGCCTTATATCCTTTTAATATTTTAGAGAATTTGTTATTTGGTAAGAGCATGGGACTTATAAATTTTTGAAAAAAATATAAAGGATAAGATCTTATAATGAAGCAAAACCCTAAAAAATAAGGTAAAATTATACAAATTCTTGATGAAAATAATTGCTTTTATTGCCACAACCAAATAAGGAAGCAGAACAATGAAATATATTTTTTTATTCTTAATGTTTTTAAGCATCACTTATGCTAAAGAATTTCCTACTTTTGTAAAGGATTGGCAAGGTATTTATGTAGCCGATAAACAAGCCTTTCAAATAAGTGATAATTGCTATAATGATGAGATGATGGACGGAATTTATTGTGAAATTGGATATTCTAAAAATGGTAGCGCCTTTGATGATTGGAATACAAATTTTTATACAGAAAAGCCAAATGATATGAATTATTCAGTTGTTAGAATAATCAATTTAAAATCTCCTGCAAAAGCTATTATAAAAATATTTTCTATGGAATATAACAACGATTTTTGTGATATTGAAGTTGAAAAACAAAATAATAGTATAGTTCTTAAGTCAGGTAAATGCAAAATTGGAGATTTTATCTTGCATAGAGAAATTTTTACAAGATATAAAAAATAGATAAAATCCAACAAAACTAAGAAAATTTATCTTTGGCAAATGACAATAAATTTAAAATTGTTTATTATTTTTTAATAAAATTCATTTTACTAAAAGATTTTATTAAAATATTTTTACGAAAAATGCACAAATTTCTATAAAATATTCTATAAAGTTTTATAAAAAATAATTTAAAAAAGGGAAAAATGACACCTCTTACTACAAAAGATACTATTGTATGTCCTCACAATGGCAAAGTAGTTTTAAAATCAAGTCTTGGTAAAAACTTAACTGCAAATCACACTGCTCAGACTATCACTAAAAATGATCTGCTTGACTCAGATATAATTGGCTGCACTAGAACTATGGCGGGGGTTAAAGTGCCATGCACTAAAGTTACAAGCGTTGAAAGCGTATCTGGATTGATAAATATTAACAATGATAATATAGTTGTTTGCGAAAAGTTAAATTTAAGTTCAACCGATAAGGGTTTTGCGTTAAGTTTAAAAGGAAAAGCTTTTCTAGAAAATAAGATGGATATAACATAGTTTAAATAAGCTTTTAATTTAATATCATATCAACATACTT
>NZ_JACHTP010000053.1:0-2233 GCF_020135855.1 Campylobacter sp. B0100352/1 | reverse complement strand
AATGGTGGGCCTAACAAGACTTGAACTTGTGACCTCACCCTTATCAGGGGTGCACTCTAACCAGCTGAGCTATAGGCCCTTATCATGGTGGAGAATAGCGGGATCGAACCGCTGACCTCCTGCGTGCAAAGCAGGCGCTCTCCCAGCTGAGCTAATTCCCCATAAATTAGCTTTTCATCAATCTTTGAAATCTAAACAAGGATGATTGAGTTTATATGAACTAATGGTTGTGAGACTCATTAGTTTGTACTCTAGAAAGGAGGTGATCCAACCGCAGGTTCTCCTACGGTTACCTTGTTACGACTTCACCCCAGTCGCTGATTCCACTGTGGACGGTAACTAGTTTAGTATTCCGGCTTCGAGTGAAATCAACTCCCATGGTGTGACGGGCGGTGAGTACAAGACCCGGGAACGTATTCACCGTAGCATGGCTGATCTACGATTACTAGCGATTCCGGCTTCATGCTCTCGAGTTGCAGAGAACAATCCGAACTGGGACATATTTTATAGATTTGCTCCACCTCGCGGTATTGCGTCTCATTGTATATGCCATTGTAGCACGTGTGTCGCCCTGGGCATAAGGGCCATGATGACTTGACGTCGTCCACACCTTCCTCCTCCTTACGAAGGCAGTCTATTTAGAGTGCTCACCCGAAGTGTTAGCAACTAAATACGTGGGTTGCGCTCGTTGCGGGACTTAACCCAACATCTCACGACACGAGCTGACGACAGCCGTGCAGCACCTGTCTCTAAGTTCTAGCAAGCTAGCACCCTCATATCTCTATAAGGTTCTTAGGATATCAAGCCCAGGTAAGGTTCTTCGCGTATCTTCGAATTAAACCACATGCTCCACCGCTTGTGCGGGTCCCCGTCTATTCCTTTGAGTTTTAATCTTGCGACCGTACTCCCCAGGCGGTACACTTAATGCGTTAGCTGCATTACTGAGATGACTAGCACCCCAACAACTAGTGTACATCGTTTAGGGCGTGGACTACCAGGGTATCTAATCCTGTTTGCTCCCCACGCTTTCGCGCCTTAGCGTCAGTTAAGTTCCAGCAGATCGCCTTCGCAATGGGTATTCTTGGTGATATCTACGGATTTTACCCCTACACCACCAATTCCATCTGCCTCTCCCTCACTCTAGATTACCAGTTTCCCAAGCAGTTTAATGGTTAAGCCATTAGATTTCACAAGAGACTTGATAATCCGCCTACGCGCCCTTTACGCCCAGTGATTCCGAGTAACGCTTGCACCCTCCGTATTACCGCGGCTGCTGGCACGGAGTTAGCCGGTGCTTATTCCTTAGGTACCGTCAGAATTCTTCCCTAAGAAAAGGAGTTTACGCTCCGAAAAGTGTCATCCTCCACGCGGCGTTGCTGCGTCAGGGTTTCCCCCATTGCGCAATATTCCCTACTGCTGCCTCCCGTAGGAGTCTGGACCGTGTCTCAGTTCCAGTGTGACTGATCATCCTCTCAGACCAGTTAAGCGTCATAGCCTTGGTAAGCCATTACCTTACCAACTAGCTGATACTATATAGTCTCATCCTACACCGAAAAACTTTCCCTACTCAACTTATGTTAAGTAGGAGTATGGGGTATTAGCAGTCGTTTCCAACTGTTGTCCCCCAGTGTAGGGCAGATTAACTATACCTTACTCACCCGTGCGCCACTAATCCACTTCTAGCAAGCTAAAAGCTTCATCGTTCGACTTGCATGTATTAGGCACGCCGCCAGCGTTCACTCTGAGCCAGGATCAAACTCTCCATAAAAATATAGAAAAGTTTAATCTTTTTCTTCAAAGAAAAAGTATTTAAAATATAAGATAAAAAAGGAAACTTTTTAATCTTACTCTTATTAATTGATTATCATTAATAGAATAATAAATCTATTAATCTGGCTCAATCGATCACTTATTTAGATTTCAAAGATTGACTATAAGATTTGAATAACAATACTAAATTAAAAAGAACAAAACAAAAAATCTTTTTTTAAATTATTGAATTAAAAATTAAAAAACATTTTTTAATTTTTAAAATAAAACATTAATAATTAGAAGTTTTATTTTTGCAATACTTTAATAAAAGATATTTTTTTATTTAATCAAAGCAAGGCTTTAATTAAATGCAAAATTTAATTTATTAAGTATTTGGTGAAACTTCTTTTAAGATTTTAAGTCCTTTCGAAAAAGGAAATGAAAGTATAACTAATTAAGCTTAAAGGGGGTTTAAAGTATT
>NZ_JACHTP010000052.1:0-2245 GCF_020135855.1 Campylobacter sp. B0100352/1 | reverse complement strand
TTGAAATAAAAAGTTTTTTGCATCTATTTCAAGATTGCAAATCAAAACTCCTAAAAGTATTGCATAAGTTTCATCATCTAGAGCTTTAATGTTCATTTTATTCCTTTATAAACTCCTTAGTCCAATCTGGATTAGTCCCTGCGCCACAAGGTTCAAAAATAGATAAACTTATATTACAAGATTCTATTGCATTCAAAGGATTTTTTGCTCTAAAACCTTTTTGTGTTCTTTGCAAAAGTACTTTGCACATTTTTTCTGCATTATTTTTATCTTTGATTTTTAAATATAAAATTGCTTGATTTGGAGAAAGTATTTTTAAATTATCATATTTATGTATTTTGCAAGTAGAATATTTATACAAAGATTCATATTCAGTTAAGCAAATTGCATTATTGCACTCTAAAAAGCGAAAAATTTGTTGCCTACTTTTTGATAAATCTATATTTTGCAAATCTATATTTTCAGAAAAACCATATACACCACTCCATTCTCGCGTGCTTTGGTTTGCAAAAAGTATTTGCATTAAGCATAATATCAATATGACTATTTTATTATTCATATATTCTCCTTAAATAATATATATGTCTATAATTTGAATTTTCAAAAGCAATAAGAAGCTTTGCACATTCTTTTTTATAATCATTTTCATTTAATTCTTTAATATCATAAAGCATTATTGTATTTCCTTTTTATAGACATCTTCCCACTCAAATATCGTTTGGTTGCCACACATTGTGCTACAAAAAAGTCAGGCGAATCAAATGCTTTCTCATCCCTTGTAAATATAATACCTTGTTGATTTTTCCTAATATAAATTTTACAATTTGCAAAGTCTTTATCATCATTTAAAGCTATAGCTTCTTGTGGAGATTTTATCTGTAATTTCAAAGTTATCTCGCATTCGTGCATATCATTAAATTCACTTTTATAGAGGATAGCTTTATACCTAGCTTCGCAAATATTAAACTTATCACACTTTTGTATTGTAAAGCTCCCCATATAAAGATTTTCTTGTAATGTATAAGTTCCAAGCCATTTGTTTAAATGTGTTGCATGAGTGGAGTTAGCCTTATTGTTAGTTTCTGCATTAGCACTAATGCCTAAAATTAAATACAATCCTAAAACTATTAAAAACTTTTGCATAAAAACTCCTTATTATAATTATTCTTTTTAATAAGTGCATTTTAATTCTCTTTTATCGCCTTTTAAAAGATAAATGCGTGTTTTTGGATAAGTAGTATTTTCTTCTTTATAAAAATCATCAAATCTGCGATTATAAAGGGCAATATAATTTTTTCCTTTAAATTCCATAACATCATAGTTTAAACGGGTTAGTATAGGAAACTCGGGATTAAATTCTGGTTGTTCTGGTATTCCTGAAATTTTATTGCTTGGCATGGCATATGTTTGAAATGCGAAGCAAGGCACTTCATTTTCTAAACAAACTTCTTCTTCAGTCTTTTCTCCATGAAAATGCAAATCATCCCCATAGATTTTATCACTTGCTTTTGCATCTAGCTTACCATTTTTATATATTGCAAGTGCACCAAAATAGTTTCCTATTGAAAGAACTACATCATCTAATACCCCATCATTGTTAATATCAATTTTTCTTTTATAAATGTAAGGATAGCCTTTTAAGTCTAGGATATCTGCTTCTGCTTCTTTTTTAATCTCTCTCTTTTTTGTGCAATAACTATAAAAAACGCCATATTGAATATTTGATCCAAAAGCACAAAGGCCTATACTAAAGGGAGGATTAATAGAAGGGGAAAGTTCTTGCCATTTGTCCGAATCATTTTTATGCTGTCTTGCATATTCACATAATTCTTTATTGTTAGAATCTAGCACTTTACCTAGAAGTTTAAGCAAGTCTGTAATGCGTTCTTCGTAAGCATCTTCTAGAGAATAAACTTTATTTAAATTTTTAATAAATGCCCTTTGTGAATTTAAAAGATCTTTTAGTCTTTGCTCCTTATCGGGAAACTTAGAAACTTTTAACTCTCTTCTTAATTGTGTATAGACTTCACCCATATAGCGATCTAAATTTTGTAAATTCCCGCTTTTATCATTGCATATCATCTTTTCGACATTGCTTTTTGCTTTAGCACAATCAAAACTAGGTTTAGCTTCACTTGGAGATTGTGCATAAAGCATTGGGGTTAAAAATACTAAAATACTCATTAAAATTTTTTTCATAATGACTCCTAAAATAGAAATTAATTTTATTTGTAGGTTTTAAACC
>NZ_JACHTP010000051.1:0-2513 GCF_020135855.1 Campylobacter sp. B0100352/1 | reverse complement strand
AAAACATATAAGGATTATCTATTTATTCTTTATCTAAATTTATTTCCATGATGTTAATTTCATCTTCTATTTCTTGCGTATTTTTTAAACATAGTTTTATTTTATTTGCACCCATTGGGGTTAAAACAGTGAAATATCTAACATTGTTTTCATAAAAGTCCCAAATTTCATCAAATTCTAAATAATTTGCCAACCCATATTCCTTAAATTCACATTCTTTATAGATTGATTTTAAAAATTTTGGCACTTCATTAAGAATAAAAAGTATTTTTATTTTTTCTTTTTGAGAGCTAAGGTCTAATTCTTTAACCAGATTGTTTTGATACGTTTGTTTGATTGTTTCTATTATTTTTTCATTATTGCAATTTTTTAAATCATTAAGATTAATATCTATTTCTTTTTTTAACTCTAATTCTTGGGCTTGATAATTTATATTTTTACAATTAGAATTTTGTGGTAATAATATATTTAATGTTTCATCACTTTTAAGAATTAATTTTGCTATATTCATCATTTTGATATTTAATTCTAATATAGCATGAAAATCTTTTTTAGATAGAAAACTATTTATGCATTTTTTTATATTTTTAGCGTCTAAATTTTCATCAGATAAAATTTGTATGATTTTATCTAAAAATATAGGTTGGGGGAGCATTAAAACTCCTTAAGATCTAAACTTTCAAGTTCTTTTAGACTCATTGCTCTAATTAAAATTCTTTCTTCTGATTGCATTAAAGAAAAATCTTGTAGTTTTTCTAGTGCTTCTTTATATTCTAAATATCCTAAAGGTTTATCTTCACTAATGCTAAAAAAGCTTAATCTCCATTGGGCTTCTTCGTCTTCATCATCTAATTCAAAATTTTCCCAAGGTTCTTTAAAAAGAATAGTATCGGTATCTTCACTAAGGGTGAAATTTATTATTAATCCATCTGGTGTATCATAAAGTTTAGGCATAGCCTCATAAGCTTCTTCCCAACGTTTTTTTAAAAGTTCCAAATCTTCCATGAGTTCTCCTTTAATGTCAAATAAAATTATAGCTAAAAATCTTTTTAAATCAAATCACAGGAAAAACATTTTACGCAAAATTAATTCTATTTTGTTTAATCATTCTAGCACGATTGATAAGAGCATAGAGGGCTATATCTTCATCGTTGAGTATTCTTTGAAAGGTACTGCTATATCTATCCCCATCAAATTCAATACTTCTATATTCTATAAGCTCTGCTTTAGCATTAGTGATAAAAGATATATATTTATCTCTTTGTTTATCATGTTTAATACCTGCACATAAAGGTTTAAGTGCTTCATCATACCAAATCACTTCTAACTTTTCTTCTTTGATGATTCTTAATGCTACTTCTTTTCCATTTCTCATTGAATAGTCTTCATTTGCGTTAAAATATTTTTGCCTATAATTCATTTTTAACATTTTATTAATTGCTTCTTTTTCACTATCAAAAGAATATTCATCTTCAATACCTCCTCTTTCTCCAATATAAATAGTTTCATATTTATTGTTATTAGGATTAAACCAAATTGCAAAATGATATTCTCCAGATGTATTATCATAATCACGCCAAGTTACATAAATCAACTTTTCTTCTTCTATAATTAATTCTGCTTGTTCTCTTGTCTTTATTATTATATTTGTTTGATAAAACCTAATTGCATTAAGCGTTCTATGGAAATAGGAAGTTTAATCTGTGTTCCTCCACCTTCTTGATCAAAGTATGGAGATATTTTACCTATTCTAGCCATGAAAAGCCTTATGGGTTTTAGGGTAATCTTAAATTTTTTGAAAATTTTTACAAATACACTTTTTTATTGGTGTTTGATAATAACTTAATAAAAATATCATTATCATCCCAAGAATAACACTCAATCATTGATAATAAACCATTTTCAATATAAATCATAGCTCCACCTATCACAACACCATTTAAAAATAGATTTAAGGAATTAGTAAAACCATTGACTTGAATTTTTGGTCTTGCGGGATTAGTTTTTATATTGGCAAAATATCCACACTCATCAGCTTTTCTAGAAACAATATTAGCATGTCTAAAATGATCTAAAAGTAATTTTTGTTCTTTGGAAAAACATTCAATAATTTTTTTCTCCAATTCTTGAATATTAATTAAATGTTCTAGATTGAAACATTGTTCCAATTTTTGGTTTTCCATTTTTTATAACTCCTCTTACTTCAATATTGAATCCATTAATATTTATAATATACCCTTGTGCAAAATTTTCAGAAACTTTACCGCTTGCATAATCTTTTTCTATTTTTTTCAAAACCGCACTATAATCTTTTTCTATTTTTTTCAAAACCGCACTATAAGCTTTTTCTTTCGAATTGCCAAAAGACTTTAAAAAATCATCTAAATCATGTTCTTTTTTATTAAATATGTGGTTGAATTTATTTTGAATACTATTAGTTTGATTAGCACTTTCTAATAAATTAAACTTCTCTTTTGTTGTGTATTTTATAATATCTAAATTTTCTTTATTTA
>NZ_JACHTP010000050.1:0-2585 GCF_020135855.1 Campylobacter sp. B0100352/1 | reverse complement strand
AATATATTCACTAATGTAAGTAGGTTTTGGAGTATTTAAAGAGAAAGGGTTGCTAAGATTGTCAATAGTGTAAGTATCTAATAAAATAAAATGGTCACATTCCCATCTTGAAATACCTATGCTTTTATCGATAAATGGCAAAAATGAAACTTCAAGCAATTCCAAGATATCATTTTTTGCAATATTTGGAATTTGTGAAAACATTAACACATCTATTTCATCTTTTCCATAGCTATTAAAATTTAACTTGTTGATAAATTTTTCTTTCCACTCTTGATTTTTATTATAAAAAAAACTAAAATAACCTTTTTCATAACTTATAAATTTGCATTTCATTATGGTATTTCCTTATGAATTTTCATAATTTAGCTATTTCTTCTTTGCTTTTTATTAAAGGGATATTCTTATTATCTTTTAAAATTAACAAAAATCACCTATTAATCTCTCCAATCCATCTTATAATATTACCTTTATCATCAATTTCTACTTCTAAATCTTTGTATTTATTGTAAAACTTAGGAGCTAAAATTTCATTGAAATATTTTTCACCTTTAGGGCTAATAATTGCATTAATGTTATATTTATCCCAACTATTTGGATTATCCCAAGAAGCAACTAAAAAACTATCGACATAAAAACGCTCTTTATAAATATAATTGTCCATAAAATATTTCCAAACTTGATATTTATCTTCTTTCATATAATGCGTGAGCGTATATTGTTCTTCATCATTTATATAAAAATCTATCATATTATTTATAAATAATTTTTCAAATACCTTTAGAAATTCATTTTGATAATCTTTTGTATAAAGATTAAAAATCATAAAAAGTTCTGCATAATTGCTACATTCTAAAAAGTCGCATAAAAGAGTATATTCTATGATTTCTATCATATCATTTTTATTTATTTTATCATGTGTGCAAAATATATCAAGAAATGATTTTATATACAAATCGAGTAAAATATTCCATTGTGGAAATATTTCTCCGTTTTTATTTTCTATAATTTTAAATTTCATCAAGGTTTTCCTAAATGATTAATATGTATCTTATAATCCTCATTATTAATTTTAGCATCTATGGTAGGTAATTGCCATTCTTTTTACTTGAATCTTTGCTATCTATCTTTCACATAATTTCAGACGATATTCTTGTATAATTTGCTTGTTTTTAGAAATATATAAAACATTATTTTTAAAAATATTATATTCATAAATACCATTTTTAAAAACATATCCTTTAAAATTCATATTTACATCGCTAATAGACTTGCCATTTAAGATAATATATTTTCCACTATCTTTATTGACACCCACATATATAACTTTATCGCAAGTTATATTACCCTCTGGACATAGATTTAAGATTTTTATCCAAAATTTTTCATTTTCATAAGTGCATTGCTCTAGCGGAGTAAAACTATCTTGTGCTAACAAATAGGTACTAAAAAATAAAAGCAATAATATATTTTTAAAAATTACCATTTTTCATAAACCCCTTGAGTATAAAGTTTATATTCGGAATTCCTCCTATTAATTAGCCCCTGCATTACTTTATTTTGACTTTTGTTCCACGCCATCCAAGCTTCTTTTAATGTTTTATAACTCGTTTTCTCTCCATTAATAATTTTAATAACAGAGGAGTTTTTAAAATTATTAATTCCTATATTAAAACATAATATAACTAAGGCATCAAATTCATTCTGCATTAAGGAAGGGTTTATTGAATTTTTTACAGCATTTTCAAAGGGTAATAAATCGCTTTCAAACAATTTATCCGATTCTTGTAAGGTAATACCATTTTTATATAAATCCCATTCATTTTGTCCTATAAGATGCCCATATCCGATAGTTGCACCTTTGACATATGAAGTAATTTCTTTTCCGTTTTGGTCATTATAAGGCTTGAGTCTTAGCTTCTCTATACTTTTTAAAAGATTTTTACCATCATTGCTTAGATGAGTAATTTTTTCTTGAGTATCGCTATAGTTTATGTTTTCATTATTATTACTTTTTGTAGCATTATCATTGTTTATATTTACATCTTTATTTTTTGTTTTTATTCTATTTTCTCCTATCCCATTTACCACTACAAATTTACAAACAAAAAGATCTTGCTTTCTATCTTCATCTTCTAAGATTTTATCTAGTCCCTTTGCAATTTGAAGTTTTAAATTTTTCATTTTAGCAGGGGCTAAAAAACTAAAATGATATTCATTTAGTTCTTTATTATCTTTTAAGGAATTTCTAATAATTTTATCATATTCATGTAACTCTTTAAAATATCCTGCTCCTAATTCCTTTTTTTCAAATTTTTTATAAGCATCTTTATAGGATTTAGAGATATTTTTAGGGATAATAAAATAAAGTTTGATTAAATTAGTATCAAAGCTAAGATTTAATTGTTTAAATTCATGATTTTTACTAAAATCTTTCCTAAATTGATTAAGGATATTTATATCTTCTATATCTTTTAAATCTTTTTGATCTATATTTAATTCATCTAAAGCTTTGTCTTGTTCTTTTCTTTCGCTATTAAGTAAAAGATTATAGACAGGTAAATTATCTTTTTGAAATCGATCAC
>NZ_JACHTP010000049.1:0-2612 GCF_020135855.1 Campylobacter sp. B0100352/1 | reverse complement strand
AAGATGAAAACCTTTAAAATGTATATCAGTATAACCTTGATTCTCTAATTCTAAGACATCTAATATTGCCTTATTTTTTCTTTCAATAAACACACTAGACATTGCTTGTTTGCCTTTGTTTTAAAAAGTCTCTATAGTCCCCATAATCTTTTTGCCCTCCTATAATATTTTGAGCAAAATACTTTGGATACTCATCAAAAATATTCTTATCAATCTGTATTGCTAAAAGATAAGGATTTTTTTCAAAAAGTATAGGCTGCTCATACCATAAAGAAATATTATGACTAGGGATATTTTGATCATAGATAAATTTATCAAAAACAAACTGGCTTTGAGAATCAGCTTTAAGATATTGTTTGTTTTTTTTATCATATATAACTAAACTTACTTTTGTTTGGAAATTAGGTATATATTTTAATCTATCTTGAAAATAAGAAGCTATACAAAAATGAGTATTTAAACGCATAGCAATATCATCTTCTATTGCTTGTATTCTTGGATTTCTTGGAAAAGCTTTTAGTTGATTATTGCTAATATGATTTGTAAGACGATTGAGTTCAGTATCATTTAAAAGATTACTTTGTAAAAGAAATTCGCAATATTGACTATAAGATTTTAATCCTTGTTTACAATCCCAAGTTGGATCTATGTTACACAAAATAAAATAATTTTGATAAAAAAGCTGCACATCATAAAGCAAAAATAAAATCATATCACCTTTAGAAGATGGATTTTTATATTTTTTTTTTAAAATAGAAATATGATCAATAACTTCATAGGGTTCTAAGACGATTGTACTTGGCCCTATTAATTGAAGCTTATCCATCACAAAATCTACACAAGAATTGCCTACCACTTTATAATCTTTAAATATATTTCTTTTATCGCTAAAAATTTTTGAGTTTTGTCTTATATCATTACTTGATAAAAGGGTGTGAAAGAGAATTTTTTTAGCTATTTTCTTATATTCATTTTGATTTATTTCGATAACTTCGCTAAAATACTTCTGAAATGTTTTTAAAGGTCGCATTGTTGTAAGATAATGTTCTGGACTATACATAAAAAAGTCTTTATCATTTTGGTGTTGTGGGATTCTAGGTAAAGGTTGATTTTTGAGACCTTCTTTTAATTTATTATATTTTTCAGTTTGTTGTTGCTTATATTCATCATTCCAATGATTATTTTGAAAGATCTTGCCACCTGTGTTGTATTGATTTTTTTGATAATTATTAAATAAACTTGTTTTATAAGGTCCAAATCCAAAAAATCCCTCAATAAAATCTAAATTACTATATGAAGATTTTATAAACTCATTAAATAAATTTTCCAATTCATCAAAGCTCATTTCATTTTTCAGGTAATCATTGTCTATATTTTTGATATTTTTTATCCAAATAAAAAACGGCTCTGTAATATCTGCATAGCATTGTCTAAGAAAAGTAAAATCATTATTAAAAGTTTCTCTTAAAGTTTTATTAAAATCTTTGTTAATAGATTCTGCAGAATTTAATATTGTATCTCTCCAAGCTTTAAATTCATTACTCCTATCAAAATAATATTTATACTTGCTTAACTCTTGTTGCAAATCAAAAAGAGTATTTTCATCTAAAAAACATCTCATTTTATCTATCTTAATTTTACATTGATTAGCTTGTTCTAGCATATTATGTTTTAGATAGTATTGATACAAATCTTCTTGCATTTTTATTTGCATATCACTACAATACACTTTCTCTCTTTTTAATCCTAAGAACACATGAGGATTTCCCTCACTACCCATCATAAAACCCCAATCATTAACATAGATTCCAAGAGAGTATTTGTAATTAAAAGTCATCATAAGTCCTCAAAATAATCATAGTTTTCTTCGAAATGATTAAGATAGCTTGGTTTGTTTAATGAGCTTTCAATTACAATATCATAAATTTCATATGCACTCTTTTTATTATTTTTTAGATTGCCTATTATCTCTTTGTTTTGTATTATTTGTGAGTTATTTATTGTAACACTCTTAATTGAATTATAAATTCTCTGTGTTGTATTTGGAAGAATAAATAAATTAAATGTCCATTTATTCCAGCCACCATAATAACCCAATTCTTTTATATAGACATATACAGTTCTTCCTCCTCTTGGCATACCTCCTTTTAAATATACAAATTCTATACCTACAAACATATCTTTATTATCGATGCGATATTGCTTTTCTCTACGAAGAAAACTATCTTTATTAAGATTATTTTTTTCTATTTCTGTTAATGGTCTAGCATAAAGCACTCTGCCTAATTCTTGCTGTGAGAATTTTTCAAACTCTTTATATTCAGAATCTAAGCTTTTTGGTATAAAAGCACGATAGCTTGTAGGATAAAAACAACCTTTTACTGAAACAAATACAATTAAACCTACAATAAAAGTCAATATAATATATTTCATACCTTATTGCCTTTTACTATGATTTTTTGATTGGTTATCCCATCTGCATAAAGCCACAAAGGAGGAGTAAAAACACTATCAAAAAAGTCTTTCTCATCATTCTTATCAATTAAATGCAGCATTGCATAACTTGCATCGGCTATATCTGCATAGTCCTTGATTTCTGAGATAAGTTCCTT
>NZ_JACHTP010000048.1:0-2743 GCF_020135855.1 Campylobacter sp. B0100352/1 | reverse complement strand
GAAAATAAATTATTAATAGAAAAATCTTTAACCCAAACAATAGAAAAAGAATTTTTCCTCAATGTCCATCAAAATTTATCCGCCCATATACAAGATAATACATCTTTAAAGTCTAATTCTATGCAAACAAAGGTAGAAGAGCAATATTCTTTAGAATCAGAAAGTTCTACTTTTGACTTTCAAACAGATTGCGAAATTCAAGCGGGTAATCAAATCCTCCATCAAGTAGGCGATACTCAAATTATTGCTAAGAAAGATTGTGTGATTATTAAAGCAGGTGGAGTAGAAGTAGTTATAGACTCTAATGGGCTTGTAGTTAGAGGTGGAGAAGTAAGAGCAGAATAGATAAAGGATAAAAATGAGTAACAACACGGAAATCAAAGAACAAAACACTCGAGATGAAATTATTTGGGAAAGAAAAAAGTACAAGCCTTTATTTTTGCTTTATTGGATAACATATATTATTGGGTTATGTTTTTTTCTTTATTTGTTTCCTAGGATATTTGAAAAAGAAATAAATTATAAATGGTTTATAGGTTTTTTTATATTTCTTGTAGCAGTATATGCACTTGCACGAGCAATCTATAAAATGGCAAATATTAAAAGAATTTATGTCACAAAAGAAAAACTTGTGATTGAGTATTATATTAAAAATGATTTGGTTTTTCCTTTGGGAACTTTTTTTATATATTATCGTTGTTTGTCATATGCAATTTCTCCAGGACATATAGTGATACATACCTTTGGAGATAAGGCCAAAGAACACCTCGAACATAATATTTTTAACCAAGACAGTGACCCAAAAAATAGTTTTTTTGTAAGAATTAATACCATTATAAAGCCCCATGTAATGCCTTATTTGTTAAGCTTAAGTGATGAAGAATTTGAAAAAATCTTTTTCCATGTAAACGCCACTAGTAACATTAATACCACTTTCCTTAAAGAAGCAATAGAACTCAGAAAAGAGAAAAAAGATGTATATTGATAACAATTATAAATTATATCTTGAAAAATATATAGGAAAAAACCTAATATTAGAATCTGGGAGTTATGTTATCGGTATAGAGTCCAGTTTTTATCAAGGTATAACAATGAAAATTCTTTTATTAGATTGTAATGGCAAGGAATTATATGGTTTTATTGAATCCGCTAATACAAATTTTAATGAGCTTGCAAATTTTACAAAAAGTCATCTTATAAATTATCTTATTGGTTGCGAGAATATTAAATATCTTAAATTTACTGCTATCTATGGACTATTTCAACTTGAGCAGTATTACAATATAGATCTTAAAGAAATCGATAAGATAAGATTGGATAAAAAATGAGTATAGAAAATAACAACACGGAAATCAAAGAACAAGACGCGCGAGATGAAATTATTTGGGAGTTAAAACATAAAAAAACATTTGCTTTCTTTTGGTCTTGGATTGCTAGAATAGGATATTTAATAGTAGGCATATCGTTTATTGTAATTGCTTTGGAAAAATTTTTAAATAAAAATAATAATGGTTGGCTAATTAGTGCCATTCTTGCAATACTTATAATATTATGGTTTTTACAAAGCCCATTAATGTTATATAAGACACTAAATTTAAAGAAAATGTTCATAAAAAATGATAATTTAATATTGCAAAAATATATCGGCAAGGATATTAAAATAACATTAGGAAGTTTTTATGTCGATATTAGTTCTCCTGTTTTGTTTTCGGTGTTATTAGCGTGCGATAATGTGAGTATTATCGATTTTGATGGAAAAATAATTTATAATTTAGAGCTTATTGAAGATAATATAGAAAATCTTGATAAATTTTATAATATTTTAAAACCTTTTATTGCTGATTTTTTATCATCTTTAGATAAAGAAAGTTTTCATAATATACGTAATACTTTATTGTTTTTAATACACGATTCTCACACAAATTTTTATCAAAATAAAAATCAAATTGATCTTGACAAAATAGAAAAACTAAGAAAGGATAGAGAATTTGGAAAATAAGCAGCAAGTATATTCGCCTTATATAGCTTTGGAATTTTATTCTTATCAGCAAGAATTTACACAGATGCCTATTGATCGAAGGGATTTGGGTAATATGGGAACTTTTATCAATTATTCTATGATTATAGCAGGAGCTGGTTCAGGTGAATTACTGAATGACTATATGAGAGCGCAAGGTATTTCAAATACGATTAATGAATTTTACAAATATAAACTTATGGGTAATTTTGGTATTTTTTCTTATTTATTTAAAAAAGCAGAAGGTAAAGATAATGAAAGAGCCATTAAAGAAGTTGTTTTTGAAACTGGTGTTGGTATGTTAGCCACACATAAGATTACAAAGCAACTTGCCACTAGAGTAGCAACAAGGTTTAGTATTACTATGGCTGGGAGAATACTAGGAGGTTATGCTGGTTCTTTAGTCCCCGTGGCTGGGACAATAGTAGGTGCGGTAGTTGGAGGATGGATTGCTGGAAAGATTGAGGAATGGTGGTTTTCTGATGAGGATCAAGCTTTAGCAGAAGCTAAAGCTGAAAATGAGAGAATAAGAAAATTAGAAGAAGCTTATTTTTTAAAAATCAATCGTATCATCAATTATCTCATCACTCATCATTATATAGAATTAAGAGTGTTAAATGAAGAAGAAGCAGAAAAACTTTGCAAAGAAATAAATGATATTAATAGTTCTTATTTTAAAACCATTCTTTTAATGCTAAGTTTTCCTTATTATTTAGATAAAGATGA
>NZ_JACHTP010000047.1:0-3097 GCF_020135855.1 Campylobacter sp. B0100352/1 | reverse complement strand
GGATTAATAGGTGAAAATATTGGCAAATAAAAAAATGATATAATAATATTTTAAAGGAATCTTTTATGTTTATAAGTTCTAAACCAGAGTTAATTCAAACTATTAAAAATTTAATCAACAATGAAGAAGTCAAGCAGATTGATTTTATTTATCCTAATTTTTCTGTTTTAAATGATATATTAAAAAATATTAATTTTCATCAAAAAAAAATCTTATTTAAAAAGCAAATATTAGCTATGGAAATATTAGAAATTTTAAAACAGATTTGTGATAATCACAATGATATAGAAGTAAATATCCATACTCTTAATGAGCTTAATGCTGGACAAAACATAAATTTAAAAGATTTATCAAGCAGTGAAATTTACACTAAGACTTATTTAAAAAACTTAGATGAAGAAATTCAAGATAAAAAACAAGGTAAAGATTTTAATCTCTTTTATTATACAGATAAAAATAATCTTTGTATCGAATTTATCAATACTTTAAAAAAAATAGTTAAAGATTCTGAAGATATAAATACCTTAGAAAAACTAATTGAAAACATCGATTCTGATGATATAAGTAGTGAGAAATTTGATGATTTTAAGAAAAAAGTTTTAAAAAAGATTGAAAGCATAACAGAATCGATTTTTTTTAAAAACAATATAACCCCATCTTTAAAAAGCACCTATGAAAAATTTATCGATGAGTTGCTAGAATACATTAAAAAACTTGCTAAAGAAAAAGAATATAAAAAGATTAAAATAATACTAAGCGCTATAGCGGGTGTTGTAATAGCCACAGTAGTAGCCGCTCTTACGGGTGGGACAGGACTAGCTATTGCGACTGCTGGTTTATTTTCTTTAATGGGTTCTGCAAACGAGTATTATGAATTTACTCAAAGAGAATATGCTGCGCTTTTAACACCTTTAGCTGCATTTTTAGCTACTAGATGTGCTATGTTTATTCATTATATTAATTCTCGTTTGTTATCTTGTGTTTTAATTGTTAATAAAAAAGAAATTATTGATTTAAGTGGTTTTGGATTATATCTTGGAAGTGATAAAAGCAATATTGCTTCAAATTTAGCCTATAAAACTACTCTAAATAAAGAAATAGAAAGCATTGAAAGTATCTTTAGTGAAATCTTTTTAGAACAAAGGGATAAAGAGCATCAAGTTGCTATTAGTGATTCTCAATTAAGCAATTTATCTACTCCCATTTTAACACAAAAACTGTCTAGTTTATATTTGAAGAATCATTCTATTTTGGAAAATTTACAAGAAGATATCAAACAGTTTAATTATTTTTCTTATATAGAAAGTCCAAATTTTAACTCAAGTAAATTGGCTGAATTTTTCGTACAAAAAAATCAAAATGCACAAATAGATTTAAATACAACTAAAATGAGTAAAAATTATTTAATTATTTCAAATATCCCCAGCAAATACAATGCAGGACTTAATGAGAGCCTAACTCAAGAAATCGTTCATAACAATATACAAGATAAATACAGAGAAAGTAAAGAAAGTTTGGATGTTTCAAGAAAAACCTATAACAGCAAAAGAGATTATAGTGAATATAGCATAGAAATGTCACAAGATGAAAATGAACCCTATATTTTACAATTAAGCCCTTTTGTGAAAATATCCAAAGAAGCTTATAAAGAAAGCAAAAAAGCTTATGAAGATATGCAAGATAGTTATAAAAAAATATTAAATTACAATAAAAACGAACCGCAATCTAATAATTATCCAGTCGAAATAAAACGTATGGAATTTCAAGAAGACTTTGATAAAAAATTGCAAAATATTAAATTATATAATTATATGTACATCCGAAATTTCTTTAAACAAAACGAAGAAAAAGAATCCATTATAGAAAAGGAAAAGAAACTAGCTTATCAATATTTAGAGTTTTTGCAAGAAAAAATTTTTAAAGAAATTTGTACTAAATCAAAAAATATTTATGGATTAAAAATGTATACTTTTAGAGATTGTCTGCAAATTGCTTGGGAGCTTTATCGCGCAAAACAAATTTTTATTAATCTGAATTTAAAATTTAAAAAAAGTTTTTTTGGAAACATTAATGTAGAATATTTAGATGAAGATTATACTGTATTTTCAGACGATAATTGTTGGATTTTTGAAGAAAAAAATAAACACAATTTTAGTGCTATTGACTTCACTCAAGATTTATTAGATATTTTTATAGAAAGCAATAAAGATAATGACGAAAATGAAGATAAAAATAAGAAAAATAACGAAAACATACAAAAATTTTTCAATGAATTGTTAAAAGAATTAACAGTTGAATTAACAGATGAAGAATTAAAGCAAAGATTTCAAAAAATTTATGATAAAAGTTTTTTAGAACAAAAACTTGAAGAAAGCAGAATGGAACTTTTTAGCAATCTTTTTTGGGAAGCAATAAGTAGTCTTGTTCCTTTGAGCAATTTTTTTTATCACATTAAAGATCCTATTAAAGTTTTTCAAAAAATTACAAATATTTGTATTACTTATATGCAAAAAGGTTTTAAAGAAGTTCTCATTGAGCAACTAGGCCTTATATATGTATTTACAACAAATCCAAATATTGGAATTGAAATTAGATCATCTGGAAAAAATTATTTTAAGAGTCACGCCAGAGAACAATTTTTGACAATTAAGGAAGATTTCTTTCAGACTAAAACAAAAATAGTTTTTATGGTAGAACAGATAAAAAATGGTGTTAATATTGACAGTTTTAGTACAATTAAAGCAAATATAGAAAAACATCATAAATTAGATATGAAAGATGAAAAATTACTCAGAGATCTTTATAATGATATTAAATCTACACCTCATGTTGAAAAAATTACAATTAAAACAAATTGGCTTCAAGCTAAAACCTTAATAAAAATGATAAAGCCGGATTTAGCTAGCATGTTGGCAGAATTTGTAGCAAATTTAGCATTAAATTTTTTCTTTCCAACAAATTTTAAAGCCTTGCAAGAACAATATGAAAGTATTATTTATCAGCTTTATACCTTTAAATATGATTTTCCTTTAGCGGTTGTAAGAGATCATTTTGTAACCTACCCTTTTGCAATCAATTCAAAATTTATTAGCTTTGA
>NZ_JACHTP010000046.1:0-3415 GCF_020135855.1 Campylobacter sp. B0100352/1 | reverse complement strand
AAAAAGGCTATTTAATTTGATAGATTCCTTTCAAACAATTATTCATTTTTTCAATTATATTTAAGAGATTCTATAATAAGTATCTGCGTATTTAAATATCAAAAATACAAATATCCAAGAATTAATAAAATCTTATAAAAATAATTTTTTACTATTATATAATTGATAAGCGTTTATTCTAAATCAAAAAAATAAGAAAATATTAAATATAGCCATGAAATAAGAAATTATAGTGAGTTTTAGATTAAATGTAGAACTTTATTCAGCATGTTTAGCTGCAAATTTATGTAGTGTAAGAATAAAATGCATAATGTGGAGAGATGAGATGTTATACAATTTGTCAATTTTCAATATTTAATTATATTAAATTTGTATTTAGAAGTTAATTATGAAAAAATCTAGATTTTGATTTAAAAAACGCAATTTATAAAATTTATTGATACAGAAGGTAACATAAATTAAAAATTTAGTCAAAATGTTTATTTGAACTTATGAAAATAAATATTGTTTTACAAAATTTTACTTATTATAAAATAAAAAAGGAAATTGAATGAAAGAAGAATATATTTTTATAGGAGTTGATATAGGTACGACAGGCGTTAGAGCCGCTGCTTATGAAAAAAATGGAACTCTTTTTTATTATGCAGATGAATATTATTCTATTGAAATGCCTAGGCCAAATTATGCAGAACAAAATCATGAATTGATTTTTAATAAAACTAAAAAAGTTATAAAAGAGGTGGCGAATAAACTCTTATATCTTAGAAAAAAACCTCTCGGAATATCTTTAAGTGTAGCCATGCATAGTTTTGCTTTAGCTAAAAAAGATAAATTTTTAAGCAATATGTTAATTTGGGCTGATAGCAGAGCTAGTAAGCTTGTAAAAGATTACAAAGCAAAGAGTGACAATATAAAATATTTTTATGATAAAACTTGCTGTCCTCCTCATTCTTGTTATCCATATTTTAAGATGCTTTACTTTAAACAAAATTATGAAAATTTAGATTTTGATAGAGTTTATTCCTTAAAAGATTATATCTTTGAACAATTAACTGGTTTTTGGTGTATAGATAAATCTTGTGCCTGCGCGAGTGGGTTTTATAATGCGAATGATTTAAATTGGGATGATGATTTACTTTATAGCTTGGGTTTAAAAAAAGAAAATTTACCAGAAGTAAAAGATACTATTTTTAACTTAGGTTTAAAAGAAGAAATTGCAAAAGAGTTAAATCTAGCACCAGATTTGCCAGTAGTAATAGGATCAAGTGATGGAGTTTTAGTAAATTTGGGTATAAGTTGTTTTAAAGAGGGACAAATGAGCGCTACTATAGGTACTAGTGGAGCTTTGAGGCTTATTAGCAACGGAGTTAAAAAGGATTCAAGTGCTAGAACTTGGTGTTACAATCTCTTAGATGATACTTGGGTAGTTGGAGGAGCTATAAATAATGGCGGAATAGTGCTTAAGTGGCTAAGGGATAAGATTTGTCATTATAGCACAAGTAATCTTGAAAATATAGATATAGATGCCTATGAGTTAATGAGTTTAAAAGCTTCAAAGGTAGCAGTGGGTAGCGAAGGACTTTTAGCTTTACCTTTTTTTACTGGAGAAAGGGCACCTCATTGGAATAGTGAATTAAAGGGTATGTTTTTTGGTTTAGGTTTAAATCATAGTAGATCTCATATGATAAGAGCTGTTATGGAAGGAATTTGCTATGGGCTAAAAAGTATTTATAACCCTCTTTCAAGCTTTAAAGAGCCTACTAGCATAAAAGTGAGTGGAAGTTTTACTAAATCTAGTGTTTGGATTCAAATTTTAGCAGATATTTTAAATAGAGATATAATACTACCTAAAAATAGCGAAGGTGCTGCTTATGGAGCAGCTATTTTAGGTTTTATATCATTAGGTTTGATAGATAATTTAGATGATTTAGAAGAATTAGAAAGTGAGAGAATTTTTCATGCACAGAGTGAAAATTTTGATCTTTATAACAGAATTTTTAAAATTTATGAAAATTTATATTCAAAATTACAAGATGAATTTGCACAGATTTACGAAATAGGGGAAAATAAAATATGAATTTAATTTTTATAGATTTGCTAATACTTATAATCGGAATAATATTTTTATTTTTAGTTATAGTAAAATTTAAACTTAATAGTTTTTTATCTCTACTTCTAACTTCAATTTTTATAGGCTTAGCTCTAGGCATGGATATACAAAAGATATCAGATACTATTACAAAAGGTCTAGGGGAGACTTTAGGTGGACTTGCTATAATACTTAGCATAGGATCTATGCTTGGAAAATTAATGGCTGATAGCGGTGCAGCTAGAAAAATAGCAATAAGTGTTATAAATAGTTTTGGAGCACAGAATATAAGATGGAGTGTTTGTATAGCTAGTTTTTTAGTAGGTTTCGCACTTTTTTATGAGGTAGGTTTTATACTTTTAATACCTATTGTTTTTACTATAGCAAATGAACTTAAAATAAATCCTTTGGAAGCCGGAATACCTATGGTTGCAGCTTTATCTGTAACACACGGCTTTTTACCTCCTCATCCAGGACCTGTTATGATAGCGGATACTTTAAAGGCTGATTTGGGATTAACCTTGTTTTATGGTTGCATTGTGGCAACTCCTGTTTTTATAGTTGCAGGACCTATTTTTTATAGTTTTGTAAGAAATATAAAAGGGAGAGAGGTAACTTCTTTTGAGAATCAAGATTTAGACAATTTACCTTCATTTTTTACCAGTGTTATAAGTGCATTAATACCAGTTATTTTAATGCTTTTGGCTACTTTTTTAAAGTTTTTTTCGAATGAATCATTTCATCAAAATTCTATTTATAAAGTGATTGAATTTCTTGGTAGCCCTAATATAGCTCTTTTGTTAGCTATTTTAGTAGCTATTTATATATTGGGTTTAAAAAGAGGAAGGACTATGTCTCAAATTGGTAAGAGTTTAGAAGGAGGAGTAAAAAGCATAGCTATGATTTTGCTTGTCATTGCAGGAGGAGGTGTTTTGAAGCAAATTCTAATAGATAGCGGTTTAAGTTCCCATATATCAGATTTTATCAATAAATCTAGTTTCTCTCCTCTAATAGCTGCTTGGCTGATAGTATCATTACTTAGGATAGCTTTAGGTTCAGCTTCGGTTGCAGCGATAACAACAGCAAGTATAGTTCTTCCGCTTACCACGGTAAGTGGAGTTAATCTGGAGTTAATGGTTTTATCTATAGGTGCTGGCAGTGTTATTTTATCATTACCGAATGACCCAGGTTTTTGGATGTTTAAGGAATTTTTTAATTTGAGTATAAAACAAACCTTGCTAACTTGGAGCTTGCTTGAGACAATCATAGCTGTTTTTGGACTTATAATGGTGCTTATTTTAAATTTATTTGTTTAGTTATTATTTG
>NZ_JACHTP010000045.1:0-3471 GCF_020135855.1 Campylobacter sp. B0100352/1 | reverse complement strand
TTTTATATTAAAAGATTAAAATACTCTAAGAAGATTAAAATAAGAAGTAGAATAATTAACAAGTCCGCAATGAGCTACTTTCCCCCTGCCAGTAAGGCGTAGTATCATCACCCACGATGTGCTTAGCTTCTTGGTTCGGGATGGAGCAAGGCGTTTCCACATCTGTATAATCACGGACATTGTTATTTAAATATTCTTTGATGAATACTTAAAAAACAATGTTAAAAGCAAGTTAAAAACCTTTACTTTCTTTTTAAGGTAAAAAAACCTTAACAAGGAAGTGATGCTTATAAAAAGATAAGCCAAACGCTCTATTAGTACTGGTCAGCTAAAAGACTTTCATCTATTACACACCCAGCCTATCAAACTAGTAGTCTTCTAGAGAGCTTAGAGAAGATTCATCTTAGAGTTGGCTTCACGCTTAGATGCTTTCAGCGTTTATCCTTTCCAAACTTAGCTACGCTGCGATGCTCTTGGCAGAACAACAGCTACACCAGTGGTTTGTTCAACCCGGTCCTCTCGTACTAGGGTCAAATCTCTTCAATCTTCTTACGCCCACGGCAGATAGGGACCGAACTGTCTCACGACGTTCTGAACCCAGCTCGCGTACCGCTTTAAATGGCGAACAGCCATACCCTTGGGACCTGCTCCAGCCCCAGGATGCGATGAGCCGACATCGAGGTGCCAAACCTCCCCGTCGATGTGAGCTCTTGGGGGAGATCAGCCTGTTATCCCCGGGGTACCTTTTATCCTTTGAGCGATGGCCCTTCCACACAGAACCACCGGATCACTAAGACCGACTTTCGTCTCTGCTTGACTTGTATGTCTTGCAGTTAAGCTGGCTTATACCTTTATACTCTACAAACGATTTCCAACCGTTTTGAGCCAACCTTTGTAAGCCTCCGTTATTATTTGGGAGGCGACCGCCCCAGTCAAACTACCCACCAGACATTGTCCCACTTGAGGATAACTCAAGCTGGTTAGCTACCCAAATAAGAAAGAGTGGTATCTCAACAATGGCTCATATACAACTGGCGTCATATACTCAAAGCCTCCCACCTATCCTGCACATTCTTATCCAAATAGCAGTGTCAAGCTGTAGTAAAGGTCCACGGGGTCTTTCCGTCTTGCCGCGGGTAGGAGGAATTTTCACCTCCACTACAATTTCACTGGATCCCTCTTTGAGACAGCTCCCATCTCGTTACGCCATTCATGCAGGTCGGTATTTAACCGACAAGGAATTTCGCTACCTTAGGACCGTTATAGTTACGGCCGCCGTTTACTCGGGCTTCGATCAAGAGCTTCGCTAATGCTAACCCCATCAATTAACCTTCGAGCACCGGGCAGGCGTCACACCCTATACATCCTCTTACGAGTTAGCAGAGTGCTGTGTTTTTGGTAAACAGTCGGGAGGGACTCTTTGTTGTAAGTTTCTTCGCTTTCGGAGTAAATCCTAGTACGAAGCGAACCACACCTTATACCGAAGATACGGTGCTATTTTGCAGAGTTCCTTAAAGAGAGTTCTTCCACGCGCCTTAGAATACTCATCCCACCCACCTGTGTCGGTTTACGGTACGGGCAACATTAGCTAAACTTAGAAACTTTTCTTGGCTCGACGGCATCAGCAATTCTTCTATCCATCCGAAGACTTCAAAAAGCCTGTCAGTTCTCGGAGTATTCTTATACGGATTTGCCTGTATAAGCTCCTACAACCTTCGACTAGCACTTCCATCCGCTAGCTTGCTTAGCCCTAAGCGTCCTTCCATCGCACACTAATGTTGGTATTGGAATATTAACCAATTTGCCATCACCTACCCCTTTCGGACTCGGCTTAGGACCCGACTAACCCTACGATGACGAGCATCGCGTAGGAAACCTTGGGTTTACGGCGTTAATGATTCTCACATTAATTATCGCTACTCATGCCTGCATGCTCACTTCTATTCGCTCCAGCACTCCTTACCGGTATACCTTCGACGCAAATAGAACGCTCTCCTACCACTTGACAAAGTCAAGTCTACAGCTTCGGTACTTACTTTAGCCCCGTTATATTTTCCGCGCAAAATCACTAGACCAGTGAGCTATTACGCTTTCTTTAAAGGATGGCTGCTTCTAAGCCAACCTCCTGGTTGTTTAAGTAACTTCACATCGTTTTCCACTTAAGTAAGATTTAGGGACCTTAGCTGGTAGTCTGGGTTGTTTCCCTCTTGACGACGGATTTTATCACTCGCCGCCTGACTGCTGTGATTACATATAAGGTATTCGGAGTTTGATAGGGTTTGGTACATTGGTGTATGCCCTAGCCCATTCAGTGCTCTACCCCCTTATACTACGACACAACGCTATACCTAAATATATTTCGGAGAGAACCAGCTATCACGAAGTTTGATTGGCCTTTCACCCCTATCCACAAGTCATCCCGGGGCTTTTCAACGCCTATGGGTTCAGTCCTCCACTAGTTCTTACACTAGCTTCAACTTGCTCATGGATAGATCACTTCGTTTCGGGTCTGCAGCATCTGACTAAGCGCCCTATTCAGACTCGCTTTCGCTACGGCTTCGCGTGTGCTTAACCTTGCCAGACACCACAACTCGCAGGCTCATTATGCAAAAGGCAGTCCATCACACTGTATTGCTACATAGTGCTCTGAATGATTGTAAGCAAATGGTTTCAGGTTCTATTTCACTCTGATCACCTCAGTTCTTTTCACCTTTCCCTCACGGTACTTGTGCACTATCGATCTGGTATTAGTATTTAGGGTTGGATCGTGGTCGACCCAGCTTCAGACAAAATTCCACGTGTTTCGCCCTACTCAGGATACTGCTAGCTAAAGTTCAGTTTTCGCATACGGGACTATCACCCTCTATGGCTACACTTTCCAGAGTGTTCTGCTAACTTCACTTATTGCACATTGCAGTCCTACAACCCCCAATGCAAGCATTGGGTTTGCCCTCTTACGCTTTCGCTCGCCGCTACTGACGCAATCTCTATTGATTTCTTTTCCTGAGGGTACTAAGATGTTTCAATTCCCCTCGTTCGCTCCTATATTAGGTAATGTATATCTCTATACATTGGGTTGCCCCATTCGGAAATCTACGGATCAAAGCTTCTTGACAGCTCCCCGTAGCTTATCGCAGTCTAGTACGTCCTTCATCGCCTTTACCAGTCAAGGCATCCACCATTCGCTCTTAGTAGCTTACCTTTTTTACCTTTTTTAGTTGATTCTAAAACGCATCACTTCCTTGTTAAAGTTTTTATAATAAGACTTCTTTTATATCTGTCTTAAGACGGAAAGCATTTAAACACTTATATTAAGCAATAAATATAAGCTGTGAAGTTTAAAACTTATTCTTTAAAATCTTTATTTAGCTTTTAAAGAAAAAGACAGTGAAGTTTTATTCTTTAACAAGTTCAGTAAAATTGTTTTTAAAACTTGCTTGTGACTTTTAACATTGGTAAGTAAAAGAACAT
>NZ_JACHTP010000044.1:0-3499 GCF_020135855.1 Campylobacter sp. B0100352/1 | reverse complement strand
TACAGTTAAAAAGCTCATTGAAGCAGGAGCTAATGTAAATGTTTTTGATCATTTTGGTAAATCAGCTCTTGATCTTATAGGCAATAAAAGTGAAACCATAAAAAAATACCTTCTTAAAGCAGGAGCTAAAAGTTCTTTAGAGCTTTTAGGCAGTGAAGAAAAATTGAGAGAATTTAAAGATGAAATGCGAAAAAAAAGAGAAATACAAGATAAAATAAAAAAAGAACACGAAAAACAACTTAAGGAAAATTATCTTGCTATCTTAGAAAAAACTCCTTTAGTGTTTCATAGAAATATAGAAGTTATCAAGGCATAAAATGGTCACTATACATACAAGAGAAATTGAACTAATGTTGTGCGAGGAAGCACATTTTCATGAGGATTATGAAAATGAGATCAAAAATATTCCTATTGTAGGGGCCAAGATAAGAATATATAAAGTTCAAGATCAAGATCAAGATAAGAATAAAGATCAAGATCAAGATCAAGATAAGAATAAAAGAAAACTCCTATATGATAATACTGCCAATGATCAAGGAAAAATAGAATTTTCTAATAGTGAGATTAAAGATGGGGAAATAAAACTTTATATAGAATTAGAACATCCTGACTTTGATAAAGAACCCATAGGCGGACATGTTTTTTTAAGAAAAGGTTTAGAAAAACAAAAAAATCCTATTTATTTTAGAAGAACTAAACTAAGATTAAAACATGCCCCTTTTGAAAAATTACAAACCCCTAAAGAATTTAGAGAAGCTCTTGAGATGGGTCATGCCGAAGGAAAAAAAACTCAAAAAGAGGATGAAGAATTAAGTCAAGATTGGGATAGTTTAAAAACCAAAGCAGAGGAACTTTTAGAAAGGAATAAAGCCATCATTGAAAAAACTTATGATGAAGAAACAAAAAAAGCCGAAGAACAATTGCAACGAGCTACAACCAAAGAAGAGAAAGATGAGATTGGTAAAAAAATAGAGAAAATCGAAGAGGATAAAAAGGCAAAAAATAAAAGACACAATAAACAAAAAAAAGATTTAGAAAAGATTAAAGACATTAATGCCCTTAAAAATTTCATCAACACAAGAGCAGGAGCTGACTATGCTGAATGGGTTGTTTCTTTTGCTCTTTTAAGACATGCTCCTCATCTTTATCATCAAAGAATCAACGCAGATGGTATCTTTGAAGATAATATAGGACAAACAGGAAGCGATCCTGACTTTCTTATTACACTTGAAGATAAAAAAAGAATGATAGTAGAAGTTAAAAACTATGCTTATAGCAGTGCTTTAAATTTAACCGATCAAATTTCTTATCAATTAAAATGTGTAAAATTGTATGGAATGGATTATGCTATAGCTTGCAATAGAAGCACAAAAATAACAAATAGAGCGAATAATTCTTTTGGAAGTATCGAGAGTACAAAATTAGGAAATACAGAAGAAGCAGTATATTCTAAACAATTTAATGAAGATCGTTTTAGGGCATCTATAGAAAACAATAAAAAATATGACATAGAAGACAATGATAAAAAATTTTTTGAAAAAAATCAACAAGCAAGATACAAGGGTTTAAAATCCATATTGATAAAAATGTATCAAGAAGCTCTAAATAATGAATCGGCTGGTTGGGTTTTCATTAAAAGACTTAATTTTAGAAGCAATTTAGGAAAAATCAATGGAGAAGATTTTAATCTTGATAAACATTTTGTGAATTTTTATGCTAATTTGCATTCTCAAGATAGAAAAGCAATCAGTGCTGATTTTCAAGTTATTTTAGAACCTTAGGAGGAAAAAATGGTAAAAGAAATTGATTATGATTTACTTATAGCGATTGAAGAATCTAACGTAAGAAAGTTTAAAATTGCTTTAAAAAAAGGAGCCAATATTAGTGGTGTTGTGAGTGAAGAATACGAAGAATATGGCGATTTTGAATCAAGTTATGGTTTTACATTTTTGGCTGTAGCTGCAGAAACAGCTTTACGTGAGATTATAAATGTTCAACATAATAAAAAAGGCTTCAATAAAGAAGAATATGAAAAACAATACAGCGATGCTTTTGAAATTTTTAACACCCTAAAAGCTTTAAAACCAAATGAAAGTCAAGAAGATTGTATCAGTGCAAAAATTTGTATAGAAGGTATTGCTGAAACAAGAGAAATGGAACTTTATGATGATCCTTATTGTTATGGATATGATGAATTTGATGAAGAGATGGGTGAAGATGAATGGATAAGTGAAGATCCTGTTGTAGAGTATTTGAAAAGTTTTAAATTCGAATGAAAACACAAAATATAAGTGCTAATCAGGTTAGCTTTCATCTTTTATCTAAAAAAACCTTTAGCGATGAAAAATATCTTAACGCTTGGAGTTTAAAAGGTAATCGTTTAAATTTACAAGATTGGCTTGATTTTAAAAAAGCCAATGAAAATAATTTCTATAATAAACATTTAGAAAATACCTTAAAGGCTATGCAAGAGTTTAAAACCTTTTTTAGCATTGATCAATTTGAAGGTATTAATTTGAGCAAAGATGATGAATGGTTAAATTTTTTACCACAAAATTATACTCAAATTTATAATCGCTTATGTAGGGATAAAAGCAAATACATTTTACATCGATACTATCAAAAAGATGAATTAATACCTATAGGTTTTATAGAAAATCTTTCCCCTAATTTACCTTTTTGGAATGAAAGTGGTGAAAATTTTTCTCAAGATAAAATAGACACTTTTATAGAAAATGATCTTTTAGAACCTCATTTTAGTCAATATGATATTTATTTTAATTCCTCTCTTAATTTAACTTTTAATTTTAATGAAGAAAATTTAAATTATTTGCTTCACAATTATGATTATAGAGTTAAAAAAAGTTTTATTGATGAGAAAAAATTACAAGAAAAACTCAATTTAGATAAAGAAAATAAAATCATCTTAGAGCTTGAATATATGTTTTTAAATCTTTGTAAAGGCATCAGTGCTGATTATGCTTTTATGGATTTTTCTTATTTTTTTGTAGCTTATGATTATCTTTTAAATTCAAAAAATAATCCTTTAAAATCTTATCCTTTAAATTTGAATGATTTTATTTATGAAAGAAGCTTTAAAGAAGCTTTAGAAAAATATACAAATAGTTATTTTTTAAATTATTTTTCTAAAGAATTATTAGAAAAGCTTGACACCCAAAATTTAACACATAGCAGATATAATCGTTATATTATAAATTATGATAAATTGCCTAAAAATTTAGAAGAAGAAAATATACAAGGTTTACTCTCTAAACAAAAAGATATAAATATTAATTTTGTAAATTTTATAGATTATCAAGATTATGTTTATAACAATAAAGATGATTTTTGGAATTTGTCTTCGGAAGAAAATTCTATGCTTTGGGAAAAATTTTTAAGTAAAAATACCTTAAAACCTTTTCCTTTAAACTTTGATTGCTCCTTAGAAGAAAAATTTCTTTATGCTAAGGATGAGCAATTAGAAAACATTCTCAAATCT
>NZ_JACHTP010000043.1:0-3639 GCF_020135855.1 Campylobacter sp. B0100352/1 | reverse complement strand
TGAAACTAAAGCACCATTTTCATCTCCATCTTTATAGCTTACCTTGCCAATAGTGACGCCATTAATTGTAAAATCATCAGATGTTTTTCCTTCTTTAATTGCATAAGCCCCTACAGTTCTAACATCAAAACTAGCTCTAACCCCTGTTTTATCTGCATTTCTATTGATCTCTTCAGCCAAAGCTCCAAGGCCTGTTCCAACTGAAGTAGAAATTACAACATCTTGAAATTTAAAGTCTTCAATACCATTATAATTCTTAATAGTAAGCCCAACAACACCAGAACTCACACTTTGAGAGCCGGTTTCAAATCTTGTTACACCAATCTTTGAAGATTGAGTCGCACCAATAGTTGCTTTTACAGTTTGATTTGAGCTTGAGCCAATTTGAAATTCTTGATTGGTAAAACTACCACTTAAAAGTTGTTTGCCATTAAACGAAGTAGTATTAGCGATATTATCAAGTTCTTCCATCAAGCGGTTGATATCTGCTTGAAGCATAGTTCTTGTTTTTAAGCTTTGTCCATCTTGAGCGGCTTGAGTTGCTTTAGTTTTAATAGTATCTAAGATCTTAAGTTGCTCATCCATTGCTTTATCGGCAGTTTGTAAGATACCTAAAGCATCATTACCATTAGATATAGCTTGACCCAAAGTATTAGCTTGAGAGCGAAGTGAATCTGCGATCGCCATCCCTGAAGCATCATCTGCTGCTGAGTTGATTCTAAGACCTGAACTAAGTCTTGCCAATGAACTATCTAAACTTTTAGAGTTTAGATCTGAGTTTGCTTTAGCATTAAGAGCTGCAACGTTTGTATTTATACGAAATCCCATTTTAAATCCTTTTAAATAAATTCAAGCTCATCCATGAACTTGTTAAAGACTATATCGTTTGCTTATAAAAAATCTTTATAGCTTTTTTTAAAAAAATTAATACAAAATCAAATTTTAAATATTTTATCCAAACTTTCTCTTCTTACATTTAATTTATTAATCAACAAAGTAAGCCAATCTTTATAAGCTTCAATTATTAAAAATAAATATTTTTTTCTTCTTGAATTTTTTGAGAGATAATTTTACTTAATTTAAATCCTCTGTTAAAAAAAACTCCTTTAAAAATTCCATCACAAAAAACTGATTTTTCCTCCAAAAAAGAATTAAAATTTTCTATATTTTTATATACATTTATTAAAAATTCTAAAGGTAATATTTTTTCATTTAAAAGAATTTTTTCTAAGACTTCTTTTAATGCTTTAGCATCTTCCAAAGCTTGGTTAATTATTCTCAAATCTTGTCTTAAATTATCTAAAATTTTTTTAAAAATTTTATCACTTCTATTTAAAGTTAAAGTTTTTGAAATTTGAAATTTGTTTTTCTTCTCATTCCCAAATTTTAAACAACATTCTTTAAAACTTAATTCTTTGGTAAAAGATATCCTAGCACCGCCTTCAGTAGCATTTAAAAAATTTACTTGAGTGTTACTAGCAAATAAAAATTCTAATTTTTTTCTATAATTGTCCCAAATCAAATGAGTTAAAACTTCATCTTCTCCACCATAAGCCAAAATTTTTAAACTAGAGATATTTAAGGTATTGTCAAAATCTTTTCCTAAAGAAAAATCACTAAAATGAGAATTGCCATTTTTATTATAGGCTAAATCTTGACCTATGATAATTATATTTTTAAAGCCTAAAGTTAAAGCTAAAGCATAACACATATGCCCCACATGAGTTCCAATATCTAAGTAACCAAAATCATTTAATATTATTTTTTTATCATTTGAATTTTGATTCAAAACAACACAAATTGAAAGTTTTTTTTGATTTAAAAGATTAGTAATACTCGGATGGGTATATTGACCTAAAATAAATAAAGTCGAATTTAATTTTTTTTCGTTTATATCTTTGAAAAATTTAATTGGATATTCTTCAAAATCAAGATTTAAAACATAATCAGGAATAATATTGTTTTTATAAAGCAAAGAAAAGGCTCCATCAGCACAAAAAATTACAAAATTTTCTTGATATTTTTTTAAAAGTGGAATTTGCTTTTCAAGACTTGGGCCAGCGCAAACTACTATACAATTTTCAAATTGATTTCTTCTTTCTTGGATAATTCTTTGAAAAGGAATGCTTTTAAGCATTGAAGGAATATTTTGTATAAAATTATCATAACAGCTCAAAGATATTTTAGATTCTGGATCTAAATTTCTAATTACAAGATAAATATTATCACGGATTATATGATCTAAATTTCTAATTTTATCTATAAAATACTTTTCATAATAAGAACAATTGATAAACATTTCATAAAGACTAAGATATTCAAACATATCATTTTGATCAAAAAGCAAGCTCAATTGCACATTAATTTTTTCTTCTTTAGTATCTACAAGATATATTTTGCCATTCTTTAATTCTTCGCTAAGATCAATCACACTTAAAGCTAAAATAAAAAGTTCAATTTCGTTTTCAAAAACAAAAATATGCTTATAAAATGAGGTTAAATTTTTAATAAGCAAAGCATTTCCTATGCCATAAATGCAAACAAAAGGATATCTTAATGTTTTTTCTAAAATAGCCTTTAAAAAATAAGCGATTTCTTGCCCCACATCGCTATACATAAAAACTTGATTTTTTTGATCAAAAATATTTAAATTTTCATCCAAACTAAAACGAACGCATTGTGAATCTTTTAAAAAATTACTAAGTTTTAAAGCCAAAGGCTCGTTAGTTCCACTTGCTAAAGCTTGGATATTTTTTTCTAAAATATTCATTTAATTCCTTTTAACCTCTAATAGTATCTTATCTTCTTTTTGGGTGAATTTATAAAGCAAATCTTCACAAGGATAGCTTATACTTTTATCTTTATATTCTTTTTTAGGATGTTTTTTAATCTTTTCAAGCATAATAGGAAGTTCTTTTTTTATAAGTGTTTTTATAGACATATTCATACCATGATCTAAACTTTTTATAAATTTTCCATCGATTTGATCTTGATCTTTAATCATATAAAGTTTTGCATCAAAATGATATTTTTTAAAAATATCATAAAGTTCTATTTTATCTTCTGGTGGAGCTATTCTTTTATCATAAAAAGAATGATAACTCACATAATGAGTGCTAGGAAAATTAGCACATACTTCAAGATGACTTGGTTCTAAGATATTACGGATCATGCATCTTGCCGGAGAGAAAAAATAAGGTGAAGAGCTATTGCTTGTCCAAAAAGTTTTATTAGAGCAAAAAACTTTTATATGCTGAAAAAAATCAAAGGTAGCAAATTCGGAATATTCTATAAAATCAATCTCTTTTCCAAATCCAACCAATCTCCAAAGAAATTTAGCATAACTAGAATTATCAATCACTCCATCTATAAGCCAAGGAGCAATTTTAGCAGCTAAATGAGATAGATACCCTCCATGGGAACTACCGATCATAATCACAGGAATACCCCCCCCATAGTATCAAACGGAGCATTTTTCTTTAAATAAAGAGCTGTATTTATGAGATCTTGAGCTTGCATAATGCCATAGTTTTGATACTCATTTTTTGTAGGTTGCAAGCTTACATGTAAATTTAAATAATAATCCAGTCTAAACCTACCCTCTTTTTTTCCTTCTATCAAAGCTTGATTGATAAAATG
>NZ_JACHTP010000042.1:0-4343 GCF_020135855.1 Campylobacter sp. B0100352/1 | reverse complement strand
ACAGGGAAAAACTAGAAAATTCAATCGAAAAAATGGAGAAATACAATTACAAGATACAGCTAATGAAATTCAAAATATCCAGCCTAGCAATGAGTTTTTTAGTGGGAATGCTTACGATGATGATTTTAAGCGTAGTTGTATGGTATCTGTGGATAAGACCTTATCAGATCAGCAAGGAGCTAACAACGAAATCAAACAGCGGGAAAATTTATATACAAATGCCGAAAGAGAGCGTGATAGTGCAAGACAATTATTATTACCTACCACTAGATTAGAAAAGGCAGAAAATGACGACTTTAGAATTAGAATTAATAGCAGAAATAGAGAGATTACAGGACAAGATAACAGAATATCAACAAGCAGAGATGAAATTACACGAGATAATCAAGAGCGAACGAATAGCATACGAGAACGCTTTGGAAGCTATGAGAAGCAAACTCAACGGCTTAGAACAGAGTTTCAAGGATTTGAAACAGAAAATACAAGAAACGGAGCAATTAAACGAACAAGAATTGAAACAATTAGAGACATTATACAAGCAAAATATACAGAACTTAGAGAACGAATTAGAAACAGCTTTAAAAAGACAATAAATAAAGCAAGACAGATTAAAAGAGATTTTGGATATAGTAGATAATATATGGAAAAATGGGACTTAAAATTGCTAAAGGTAACTTTTTTGTTCCTAAAAACATACCTAAAAGTGAGAAATATTTAATAAATATATACACTATTAACTAAAATTGCGATATAATTATTTTGCCCCTAGAGATAGGGGCAATTTGACCAAAAGGACATACTATGAAAAAACATAGTAAGCGTCTTAAAGTAGCATTATATCTAAATTTTAGGTTTTTTAAACTTAAAGTGGCGATATTTTTTGTGAAATAAGACCGCAGGGGTTAAGCCCCTGTCCTTTTGGCCTTAAAGGCTAATTATGCAAACACCAAAAAAAACTAACAAAAAAAGAATTCAAAAAGCAGTCGTAACTCAAAACAATCGATTTGTTTATGCTAAATATGATATGAACACAAACGAACTTAAAATGTTTATGTGGATCGTCGCACAAATAAACAGCCAAAAAGACACTTTATTTCAAGTTTGTGAAATGCCATTAAGTGAAATATTTGAAGTTTGGCAGTGGGAAAATGGTAGAGTGGATTATTCTTATTGTTCTAAAATAGTGGAAAGTATGGTTAGAAAAGCTTATATTGAAGATTTTAAATTACTTGATGAAAAAACAATGAAAGAAGTAAGCGTTAAAAGAGCTATGCCACTTTTTAAGTTTATAGAATACAGAGAAGGACAAGGTTATATCACTTATCAGCTAAATGATAGCCTTATGCAATACTTGTTAGACCAAAAAAGAGATTTTACCCAGTTAAAATTTAACGATATCCAGCAAATGAAATCAGCTTACAGCATAAGAATTTATAATATGCTTGTTTGTGAGTTAAAACAGAATAAACAAAGCCTTAAAATCAATCTTGCAGTATTGCAAAACATTTTGGAAGTGCCAAAAATTTACATTGAAAGATGGGCGGATTTTAATCGCTTTGTATTAAAACAAGCCGAAAAAGATATAAATGGCAAATCAAATCTTGTTTTACTAGAAATAAAAACTTACAAAACAGGGCGTAAAATCACAGATTTAGAATTTATTTTTGATTATAAGAACAATGATAAACGCATCGCACAAGAAAAAGCCAAACAGGAGAAATTTTTTACCAGGCTAAAAGAAATACTAAGCAATTATATAGGCAAATCAATTTATGATGAACGCTTTGGTGAAATGATCGTAACTCATTACGACCACAATGAAGCCGATAATAAAATTTCAATCATCGCACAAAGAAAGAGCGATGATAAATTTGTGGCTTTTGGTGTTAAAAACTTCAAAGATATACAAAGCTTAGAGAAGTTAAAAGACAAAGCCGAAGAACTTTTTTACTTAGATAAGCAAAGAGTAATTAACGCCAAAGAAGCACAAAACTACAAAAATCTTTTTACAATGGATTAAGCAGATATATCTAAAAGCTGATCTTTTTTGTTAGTATTTGCTTGATTATCAACATTTGTAGAATTACTTTGTTCTTCTTTTTTAGCTTCGGCTTCTACTTTTTTTGTATCTTCTTGCTGTTTAGCAATCGCCTCTTCTAATGCAGGTTTATCTCGATATTCTACTTTGGTATCTACTAAGCCGTGACAAGTATTAACAATCATTAACAATATCCTGTCCATTTACAAAAAGCTTCTTGATAAATAGGCTGATGTATTGTTTGGCAATTATGAAAAGTTGCACAAGTTATACTTCTTTCTTGTTTTGGATTGTTAAAATCTTTCTTGCTATAATAGCTATGATTTGAAGCTGAAGCAACACTAGATAATGAAGCAATTACTGCTAAACTTAAGATAATTTTTTTCATTTTAAACCCTTTCTATGATTAAAATTTGATATATGAATAATTATAAAAATCAAAAAATTAATTTAATATTAAACAAGAGAAAAAATCAAAAATTTGATTAAATATTGAGAAAAATTTACTCATTGCAGTATAAAAAATCTATTTAAAACACTATTTTATCGATATTTAATGTCTAAAGGAGACTGAAATTTTTAAATTTTAGTTACCTAGCGAAAAATCTCACTTTTAAGGGGGGTTTTATAGCGAAAAATCTCACTTTTATAGCGAAAAATCTCACTTTTAGCAATTTTAAGTCCCATTTTTCCATAGCTAAAATGCCCGTAAACAAGTATAAACAAGAGTAATATTAAACAAGAGAAAAAATCAAAAAATCTTAAATTTTTCTTAAGTAGCAAAAAATAGACTAAAAATATATAATTTTTCTTGAAAATTTAAGCTAAAAATACTATCATTTTAATATTAAGGCGAGGTTACTCTACGTAGCTACAAATGCTAAACGCATTTTTGCTACTCCGAGAACTCGTTAGGGAGACCCTAAAACCCCTTGAAACTCTTAAAAACTTTTTAAGCTGTTTTTAAGAGTTAAGCTTATCTTCCCTTTTAGGTTTAGATAAGCATTAGGGCGGTGGGCTTTGTCCGTGTTCCGTGCTACGCACTCACACAGCCCCCGCACCCCCTTTTCGCAAATCATAGCACCTTACCAGGTGCGATTTGCTTTAGCTAATAGAAAGGAGTAAAGCATTAAAACTTTAACTAAAAGATTAAGACTTTCACAAGATGAGTGGGAGCAAATACAAATCAAACTAAAAGAAAGTGAGCTTAATTTTTCTAGTTTTGCTTTAAAATCTATGCTAAAACAAAAGTCCCTTAAAAGAAAACAAATTCCAATCAATAGAGATTTTATAGCCGAGCTTTCTAAGTGGGGTAATAATTTAAATCAAGTTGCAAAGCATTTAAACACATCAAAAGGCGGACTTGATAGAGTAGGGCTAGAAATGCTAAGTCGCATTGAAAATCATCTAAAAGAACTTAGAAAAGTCATTGAATGATTTGCAAATTCTTTAAAACTCAAAAAGGCGGGGGTGTATCATCGGTTGATTATATGCTAAATGAGAGAGTTAATCAGGGCACAGCAAGAATATTAAAAGGGGACGAGTTTTTAACAAGAGAGCTTATTAAATCAATGAGCCAAAAGCATAAAACTTGCGTAGGTGTTTTATCTTTTGAGGAAAAAAACATCGATGAGAACACCAAAAAAGAAATAATGCAAAGCTTTGAAAATGCCCTTTTAACCCCTGCAATGCAAGGACGTTATAATATTTTGTGGATAGAACATACAGACAAGGGCAGATTAGAATTAAACTTTATAATTCCAAAAATGGACCTAGAAAGCAAAAAGTCATTTAACCCTTACTACCACCCCATTGATAATAAAAGAATTGATTTTTGGCGTGATTTTGTTAATTTATGCTATGGTTTTACAAATCCAAAAGATCCGAGCAAAGAACAAACCCTACAAGGAAGCAAAAAAGAAAAGGAGCTTTTTAAGGACTATGAAGCCCTAGATAAGATACTTCATAAGCAAGTAGCTAATAAAATTATCAATTCAAGAGACGAACTCATTTATCTTTTAGAGCAAAACAATATCGAAGTAACAAGAAAAGGAAGCGATTATTTAAGCATTAAACTACCAGAAAGCAAAAAAGCTAAAAGGTTTAAAGGAGGCATTTACAATGAACAATTTAGAAGCTTTGAAAAGCTTAGAGACTTACGCACAGAAAAAGAAAGCAGAGCAAGAGAGTATCAACAAAGAGATATTAAAGCAGAGCTTGAACGAACTAAACGAGAACTTGATAAATTCATTCAATCAAAAGATGAGTATTACAGAGAAACAATTAGAAAATTTAACGAGCGATT
>NZ_JACHTP010000041.1:0-3871 GCF_020135855.1 Campylobacter sp. B0100352/1 | reverse complement strand
TGTGTATGTACCATTGCTTTTTGCTGTAAATAGTATTTTATTTGTATCTTTCTCTACATTCAATATTGAACCATCAGGTGTATAAATTTCATAAGTTTCTTTATTCATTTTTAATCCTTTCTAACCTATACATAAACCATTTTTCATAATGATAGTGGTAGCTAATCTGCCTATCATTTTTGGTGGTTTTTCTTTGTTAATAGTTTGATTTGTATTGGATTGATCAACATTAGGATTTCTAAACCGATCTCCATTTTTTATTTCTGTTTTCTCAATCCCTACATATAATGCTTTAATATTATTTTGCCCAATAGTATCCAAAGCTCTTAAAAATTTCCTATGCTTTAGAGGATCAATTTTATTATTTTTTGAATTAATATTAAATATACCTTCATTGATATCTTCTAAATAATCCATACAAACATGATAAGCATCTATAGGAATTAAAGAATTTTCGGTTGAACCATTATTGGCACTATCTTGGTATTCATCGTATAAAGCTTGTCTTTGTTTATCTATATCGAGTTCATTTAATTTATTATTATAGGTTTGAGTATTATTTTTTTGATTAGCATTAGCATATTTTGAGTTCTTAAAATCTTCTTTATCATGTTTTAATTTCAAAAGTCTTGGTTTAACTGCTAAATCATGCATATAAGAGTAATTATTAAAAAAATCTATATCCTCTATAATCTTAAAACTATTCTTAGATCTTAACTCATCTAAACATAAATAAGCTAAAAGTTTATTTAAAAGGTAGGTTCTTACTTTTTGCGTACTTAAATCTTTACGATAGGTAAATAAAGACTCTTTCTCGCCCAGACCGCCTGTTTGAAGCTTTCCACCTACAAACATAGAAGTAAAATTAAAAGAAATAAAAGTATTATTAATGATCATAGGGTAAGAAATAAATCCTTCTTGGGTTTTTGTCGTTTTTTTCATTAAAACATAAGGAGGGTTATATTTATCTGTAAATTTTAAAAATTGTAATTTTTCATACTCTTTTTTACTTTTTTCATATTGGGTTACCCATAATTGATCAATAAAATCCAGTATAACAGCTTGAGGTAAATTTATAAAAGATTGTTTTACAATACGTTGAATTGTTTTTAAGGTAAAACTGAATTTATATCTTAAAATTTCTTTTTTACTTATATTTGTTATATCCTTAAAACCTTTTAAATTTTTAAAAGCAGAATTATTGCTTAACATAATAGCTTCATATTTGTTTTTATTAGCTTGTGCATAGCAAAGCTCTATTAAAGCTACTTTGTTTATTTTTTTTAATCTTTGGTTAAATTCTTTCAAGCTTGTCATTTTATTTTTTTTTATTTGAACATCTGATTTAGTCATTAAAAATAATAAGTAACTTATGCCGATGTTTTCATAAAGAGCCTTTTGCATATTATAGGTTAAAAAACTAAGAATGGTTTTGCTAAGTCGTTTGACAAATTTAAAATTATCGTCTCTTAAAAAATCCGCAAAGGGAAAAAATTTATCTACAAAAACATCCATTACAGTCACTATGGTTTTTTGGGGATTGTAAGAAACTTTGCTTATACGATCTTGTTCTATATTTTTTATCAAAGTATCCAACTCATCATTGGTTTGGAGGTTAAGATTTTTTTCTTTTACAATCAATGCTTCTAACTGATCTAAGTTATATTTTATTGTTTCATCTTGTGAGGTATTATCGTTTTGGTTTTCTTTTAGATAAAGCAAAAATTTTTCATTATCCTCATCATTAACTTCACTATTTTCATTTTGCTCTAAACAATCTGCAAACTCTTCTATGCAAAAAATTTTCCCTGCATCCAGCTTAGTTTTTTGTTGTTTTGAGAAACATAAAGGTATAGGTTTATGTTCATCAAGAGTTAAAAAGACATTTATAGGAAGTATATCGATCTTTTCTTTTTCTATTTGTATACTTTCATAATCTTGAAAAATCCACCAAGCTTTATAATCGGTTTTAACAAAAGAATAAAAATGTTTTATTACATAATAGGTTAAGGTGAGTAAGATTACATCTGTAATACTAAAATTTTTCTTATCTACTTGTCTTAAATAACTTGATCCCGTCTGGTAATTGTAGTATCTTTCTTTGGTCTGAATAATACTATTGATATAGTTTTGCAAATAAGCAATACTTTCTTGAAAATACTGTTTTTGTTTTTTTAAAAAATTTTCCTTATTATTTGATTGGAAAAAAAATGATTGTAAATAGTTATAATTATATATTTTATCAATATTATTGGGATCTTTTATAAAATCATCATAAATTGGAATATTCCATATATTTTTAAAAAGTTCCATTCTTTCATCTTTTACATCTTTAAAATTCTGATAAGTTTGATAACTCAATTTTACAAATGGGCTTAAAGAGAGTATGAAAGCATCATTTTTATTGTCCGCAATATCAATTTTATATTTACTATAATTTATAGTTACATTATAGTCTTTAGGTTCTTGTATTAATTTTGTATATTGGTTTTCATCTTTTATCGTATCAGGATAATTGATTTTATTTCCAAAAATTTCTTCTATAATTTGCTTGCTTAATTTTGCATTATATTTTGTTGGAGAATTAGTAATGATTAAAAAATTTTTTGCATAAAAAGACTCGCTTTCTTTGTTCTTTAAATTTTTTATCATTTGAGCTAATGTAATGGAATTAAAATAAGGACTTTCTATATAACTCAATCTATTTTGATCTAAAAGCATCTGTTCTTGGAGTTTTGTTTTTATCTTTTTATGATTAAAAAAACCTAATTCTTCATTTTTATTTTGAAAAATAAGGGTTTGATTTAAATCTTTAAAACCATCTTTATTAGCTATAAGACATAAAGCTAAATCCTGTTTATGATAGGCTGTTAAAGGAAGACTTGTAGTGCCAAATCCTGAAAAATCAAAAAGAATTTCATCATCTATAACAAGTGCGTAATAGAAAATTTTATTTTCAAAAATAGTAAAAATAGAACTAATATCGTCTATAAGAAGTTTTATGATAGCATTATAAATAATATAAGAATATTTATTTTTACTCCATTTTGAAATATTTTGATAGGCTCGCCATGATTCAAAAGCAATATCACTAGCAGTCAATAAAAAATTTGCTTTTGCAAATAAACTTTTTAACTCAAAAATATTGACAATATTAAGAAAAGCTTCTAATATTTTCTTGTACGCAAATGAATAGCCTTCTGCATAAATATCTTTGATATTTTGTATTAATTCAGAAAATACCATTTCTACATGCTGATTGATTTTATAATCATTTAATTTTTGATATTCATCAAGTGAGTTTAATTTTTTGATTAAGGGAATTTTTAAATTTTCATTGATGCAGGTAATTAAAAAATCTACTCCTTCGTTTTGTTTTTTTATTATTTCAGAAATAGCTTGTGAAATAGTTTGATTTTCAGTTTTTCCTAGAGCCTTTAAAAAATTTTCTAAAATAATTGTTGTATCGCATAGTGAATGAGTTATTGTAAAATTTGGAATTTTATTATCTAAATTATCAGAGTTAAGAAATCTTTTATAAGAATAATCATAAACTTGAATTTTTACACCTTTATATGCAAAATTTACAAGGGTATCATATAAATATTTATCTAGATTAAAATCTTGCAGATGCCTAGCAAGTTCATAATCCGTTTCCGCCATATTAGATATTCTTTTTTCTGAAAAATTATTACAATATAAAGTTATACATTTAGCGTTTTTACAATAACGTTCTATAAGTCCTTTAAGCTCTTTGTAATTATATATATAAGTGCAAGTAAATCGTTTATTATTCATTATTTTACCTTAAAATGAAGTGTTATTAAAATTTGCCATTATTAATTTGACATAAATTTTCACCTATTAATCT
>NZ_JACHTP010000040.1:0-4170 GCF_020135855.1 Campylobacter sp. B0100352/1 | reverse complement strand
AGTTTAAAAGCCTACAAATAAATAAAATTAATTTCCATGTAAAAGGAGTTTTATGCAAAAGTTTTTAATAGTTTTAGGATTGTGTTTAATTTTAAGCATTAGTGCTAATGCACAATCTCCAAGTGAAGCTAAACCTAGTTTTGATTGTGCTAAAGCAAAAAGCAATGTTGAAAAGATGATATGCAATGATAAAAGCGGGAATTTACAAAATTTAGATCGCTATATGGGTGAAGTCTATACACAATTAAGAAAAGAGTTAAAAGTCTCTAAATTTCCCGATAAGGAGCAAAGACTAAAAGATCTTTTAAATTCACAAAGGGCATTTATTAAAAAATTAAATAAAATTGATAGAGCTGATTTTATACAATATTCTCATAATGAAGAAGATGCCTATGAAGAACGCTCTGATTTTATAGGACATTCTTATGAAAACCGCATTACAGACTTGCTTAAACTTCTAGGTAAAGTGCTAGATTCTAACAATAAAGAATTATGTGAATATGCAAGACAGCATGATGATGAATTTGATGAGAGCAAATGGCAAAAAATTCCTCCTTCTGTCAATCCTCCATATAGCATAGGCTTTTGTACTTTTGGAATGAGTAATAGATATGGTGTGTTTATAGAGCTTTGCACAGAAAAAAGAGAGGTTATAAAAGAAAAAATGGCAAAAGCTATCAAAGACGAATATAATTACAATTTTTACCTTATCCATGATACTAAAATGTATAAAAGAAAAATTGATATTAACAATGATGGAGTGCCCGAAAATTTGATTTTTATATCAGGGGATTATTATAATGCACTTTGGATATATAAAAATGGTAAGCTAGATGCAAAAGCAAGTGGTAAAATCTATGGGGATGATTTGCATCTTGATGGATTAGATACTCGAAATAATGTTCGAGCAAGTCTTGACGGCGATGCTGCTGTAGTATTTCATTTATATGCCTTGCCAAGCAATAAAATTTCAGAAATACCAAAACAACCAGGATCAGAATTTGATTTTGAATATCCTATACTAGGCTATTTATACTATGGAGTTATGGAGTTTAAAGGAAAAAATTATATTACCCTTTATAATCGCAGATTTCAGGATGATGAAAAATCTACTTATCCAACAGAACGCATTTATCTTTTAAAAGGCGATAAATTAGAATTAAAATGCACTTATGAAAAGAGATATTGATGTTTGAAACGACAAAAAATACAGAGTATTTAGAACATCTCTTTAAATTTCTTAAGGTTGTTGAGGGTTTTAGTGCATTGCCTTATAATGACCATGCAAACCACGATAAAGGAAATTTAACTATAGGTTATGGTGCTAATTTGCAAGAAAGAAAATGGCTGATTGCTACATTAAATGAATTAGGATTATTTGGGGATGTAATAGAGTTAAAGTCTAAAAAAGATACAGAAGCTTTAGATAATAAAGCTAATAAAGCTAAGATTGATGAATTTTATAATATTACAAAACAAATTGTAACAGATACAACCATAAACAGTGTGAGAATACGGCTTAATGAATTATTAAAAAAATATACCGGACAAAGTAGTTTTAAATTAACCAAAGAACAGGCTATAAAAGTCAAAAAAATAGCATCTGATTCTATCTTTAGTGAAGTTTCTGTAGTTAATGATAAAACTTTAAAAATGGATGAAGAAACCAATGAATATGCAGGAATTTTATCTTATGCTTTTAATGTTGGGACTGCTTCTATAAAATATTTCTTTAATACATGCAATAAAGATAAAGATAATCGTTTCTTGGCATTTTTTACTTTGCGATATGGGGTTAATTTTTTTTTAAATTATCAACATGATGACAAAGATAAAGATTCATATCAGAAGATTTTTGAAAATAGTAATGTCTATGGCATAGCCAAAAGGAGGTTTTGGGAATCTTTATTTTTTGGATTTGAATACAAAGAAAACAGAGCTTTTAAAATGGCAATAGGTATATTTAAAATACTGAATTTTAAATATACTCACAGAAAAGGTTATAGCGAATATTATATCAAGGATTTTGAAAAAGAAAAACCCAATCAAACATATTTAGATTGGATTATAAAATATGAAGATGAATTGCTTTATGCTAAAAAAAATCAAAACCAAACTTATCAAGAATTTTATAATACTGATGCAAGAGCAAATAATCTTCCTGAAAAGTTTAGAAATATACAAGGAATCACTCCAAATAAAGATAACTTTCTCTCCCCCTATCTTAATTACCTAAACACCCTCACTCAAAAAAATTTTAGCTTAGATAATATTTATTGTATTGCTAATTATTGTGAGAATTTAGGTGCTAACAAAATAGATAATGTTGCCCTGCTAAATAAAACTTTAAATGAAAAGTTTGAAAAACTAGAAGCAAATACACCTTGCAACATTCTTATTTTTTATCCAAATCCTACTCCATCTATCATACAAATAGAACAACCTAAAAATACTTTTATTACTTTACTTGTAGGAGCAAAAGCAAAGATAGATTGCTCTAAGCTAATAGAAGATCAATGCGAACTTATGTATTTAAAATATGATCCAACGCAAGAAGAACAACAAACAAGTAATCCACAAGCTTTTTCTTGTAGCACTCAAGAAGAACTTATTTTAAAAAAAGAAGATGAGATACACTTTAAAGCAGTAAAAAACAATATATCATATTTTATAAACAAAAACGATGGGATTTTAAAAGTTACTCTTAATGACAATAAAGAAAATGCTATAGAATTGTATAGTTTTGCTAAGGAAAATCAATTTAAAATTTTAAAAGATAAAGCTTCAAAAATGCTAGATATTCATTTAAAAGTTAATGAAGAAGAAATTTCAGCCAATAAAGGCGGTAATTTTGATTTAAAAATAAATAATTTAACTATTTTAGATGAAAATGGAAACAATCATGAAACCATCACTAAAGTATTTCTTCATAATTGCGAGAATAGAAGGATTTATGAAAGCTTAAAGCTTAACCAAAAAGAAGAAGGTAACTATGAAAGTGCTTTTAAAATAGATTTAATTTTAGATGAAAATTCCTCTTTTTTCAAAAAAACTACAAAATGCATCATTGCTACACAAGCTTTGGAAAATTTTAACACGGAACAAATACATAAAATGGCAAATGTGGCTATTGTTTCTTTAAGCTATTCTGATAAAAAAAGAACTAGTTATACTTTTGAAAATAAAATCAGTATGCAAAGTTTTAAAGAAAATATTTGTTTGAATGCCTAAGATAAATGACTAATTTTATAAAAAAGGAGTTTTATGCAAAAGTTTTTAATAGTTTTAGGATTGTGTTTGATTTTAGGCATTAGTGCTAATGCCCAATCTCTAAGTGAAGCTAAACCTAGTTTTGATTGTGCTAAAGCTAGTACAAAAGTAGAAAAGATGATTTGCAATGATAAAAGTGGAGAATTACAAAAACTTGATAGCTTATATTCTAAACTCTATTTTTCAATACTAAAGAATATCCCAAAAGATACAAAAGAAGGACAAAATGTAAGAGAAAGCCTAAAAGAATTTAATTACTCTGTTATGGGCTATAGAAATGCATTTCAATGCTATTTTGTTGCACCATTTGATACAGGGCAAAAGACAATTCAGTCATATTATTCTAATTATTGCGTAAAGCAAATTTATTTAGAAGCGATTGCTACTTTAGCATTTAAAATGATAGATAGTGAAGCTAATAGGGAAAAATGGGGCTTTAATAAAAGAATGGAAGATTTTATTGTCCCCATTGAAAACCCTAATGGAGCCTACGATATGGATATAAAGTTTTTACCCGATTATAATCTATTTAATAAATTTTTTGAAAATACTACTAAAAGCATTATTATAGATTTTATGACTTATGATATTATGCAATGGAATTACTTTCTTGTAGATGTTCGGATTAATGAAGCAAATGCAGATTTATTTGATGAAGCGGTAGAAAAATATAAAATATACTATGAGAAACTCTATCAAGCCTTTACAAAAGATAAAAAACTCGATAAATTAATAGGAAGCTAAATGCCAATTAAGACAACAAATTTAAGCTATGAGGGGTTTAAAACCTACAAATAAAATTAATTTCTATTTTAGGAGTCATTATGAAAAAATTTTTAATAGTTTTAGGATTGTGTTTAATTTTAGGCATTAGTGCTAATGCCCAATCTCCAAGTGAAG
>NZ_JACHTP010000039.1:0-4246 GCF_020135855.1 Campylobacter sp. B0100352/1 | reverse complement strand
TTAATTTTTTATGCAACAGATCAAAATTAACTAAAAAATAAATTCTGCAATAAATTTAGAACTTAAATATAAAAATTTCTAAAATTTATAATATTAATAAAATATTAAATATTTTAGTTATAAAATGATTAATTGTTAAATTTTTATTAAGGATTTATAATGAAAAGAATTCTTATTTCTTTACTAATTCCAACCATTTTTTTATGGGCTAAAAATATTGCCTACAGTGATGAAGTTGTTTCTCTTTATCTTCATAAAGATGATGCTAAGGTTATTGGAAAATTACTTCCTACTAATGCTTTTGAAATTTTAAAAGATCAAAATGAAAAAGTAAAGATTAAAATTAATGGTTATCTTAATCCAAAATACCCTTCGGTGATTTATTTTAATAACTCTCAAAGGATTATAGTGGCTGCATTTTCTAAAAATGTTAAGCTGAATTTTTCTCAAATAAAAAAAGGGGAAAATGGAAAATGGAATAAAGTGAGTCTTGAAATTTGGGCAGATAAAAAAGATTTTTCTAAAGATAATAAAAAAATGCTAAGCCATGCTAAGGAACTTTTTTCTAATAATTGCGGGATTTGTCATGCCTTGCATTCAGAAAAAGAATTTACCGCCAATGCTTGGCCATCAGTGTTTAAATCTATGGTTAATAGAACAGGTATTGATAAAAAAGATCAATGGTTAATTATCGAATATTTGCAAAAAAACGCGAAAGATTTTAAAACAAAATAAAAGGAAAAACGATGCTAGATAGAAGGAAATTTTTAAAAATCGGTGCAACCTTAAGTGCTTTGCCGCTTATCCCCTCTTTTGCTTCAGGAAAAAGTATTGAAGCTTCTAAGGTAAGTCTTGGACTTGTGAAAAATGGAGAAGTTATCACGGCAGCTCATTGGGGAATTTTAAAACTCACTATTAAAGATGGCAAAGTGGTAAAAAGCGAACCTTGGGAAAAGGTAACAAAAATGGATAATCCTTTACAACATTATACTCCAGATATGATTTATAAATGTCGCGTAAAATATCCTTATGTTAGAAAATCTTATCTTGAAAATCCAGATCACCCAAAACCAGAACTTCGTGGGAAAGAAGAATTTGTCCGTGTAAGTTATGATGAGGCTATAAAACTCATTGCCAAAGAGCTTAAAAAAACAAGAAATACAAAAGGCACAAGTGCGGTTTTTGGTGGAAGTTATGGCTGGAAATCTAGCGGAAATATGCAAAATTCTCGTATTTTACTGCAAAGATTTTTAAATGTAACAGGTGGTTTTGTAGGGGTTACGGGAGATTATTCTACTGGAGCATCGCAAATTATTATGCCTTATGTGGTAGGTTCTATTGAGGTTTATGAACAACAAACTTCTTGGGAAAATATTTTAAAACATTCTAAATATGTTGTGATTTGGGGTGCTGATCCGCTTTCTACTTTACGCATTGCTTGGACATCGACTGATCAAAGAGGTTTAGCTTATTTTGAAAAACTAAAAGAAAGTAAAATCAAAGTAATTTGCATTGATCCGATAAAAACAGAAACAACTAAATTTTTAAATGCTAAATGGATCTCTCCTCGTCCAAATACTGATGTGGCTTTAATGATGGGGATGGCAAGTCACTTAATTGCTAAGAAAAAAGTTAATTATGAATTTTTGCAAAATTACACCACAGGTTTTGATCAGTTTAAAGCCTATTTGGATGGTCAAGAAGATGGGGTTAAAAAAGATGTTAAATGGGCAAGTCAAATTTGTGGCATAGATGAAAAAACCATTAAAAATTTAGCGGAAATTTTTTATGATAATCCAACTATGATAATGAGTGGATGGGGTATGCAAAGAGCACATCATGGGGAACAGCCTCATTGGATGCTTGTTACTTTATGCTGTATGCTTGGACAAATCGGAACCAAAGGGGGAGGCTTTGGTTTAAGTTATCATTATAGCAATGGAGGTGTTCCAACTTGCAAAGGTGGCATTATAGGTGGTATAAGTGCTGGAGAATTAGGGATTTGGAAAAATGGCAAATTTAAAGGTTTGGCAAAAGCAAATCAAACAAATAAAGGTGCTGAATGGTTGCAAAATTCTGCAAAATATTCTTTCCCAGTTGCTAGAATCGCTGATGCACTTTTAAATCCAGGTAAAACTATAGATCATAATGGAAGTAAGATCACTTATCCTGATATTGACTTTATTTATTGGGTTGGTGGAAATCCACTTGTTCATCATCAAGATACCAATACCAATGTTAAAGCTTGGAGAAAACCAAGAACCATAGTTGTTAATGAAATTTATTGGACTCCAACTGCGAAGATGGCAGATATCATTATGCCTGCAACTTCATCTTATGAAAGAAATGATATCACCATGACGGGCGATTATTCTAATATGCATATAGCCCCAATGAAACAAGCTGTTGAACCTATTGCGGAAAGTAAAGATGATTACGTGATTTTTTCTGATATTTGTAAAGTGTATGGAAAAGATGTTTTTAATGCTTATACTCAAAATGGCAAAAAAGCCAAAGATCTCATCAAAGAATATTATAATAGTGCTTTGAAACAAACTAAAAATTTTGGAGAAGCTTTTGCAACACCTATGCCAAGTTTTGAAGAATTTTGGGCGAAAAATGAACCTATTACTTTTAAACCTTCTATGGAAAGCTTAGAATGGACTCGTTTTACAGATTTTATTGAAGATCCTATTTTAAATACTTTAGGAACAGATTCTGGGCTTATAGAAATTTATTCTGAAACGATTAAAAAATACAATTATGACGATTGCAAAGCGCATCCTACTTGGTTTGAACCGATTGAATGGCTTGGAAATGCCGATGAGCAAACACCATTTCATTTAATAACAAGCCATCCAAGAAATCGCTTGCATTCTCAACTTTGTCAAACAAGTTTAAGAGATACCTATACTGTAAAAGATAGAGAACCTATACTTATCAATTCCAAAGACGCTAAAAAACTTGGAATTAAAAATGGCGATTTAGTTCGAGTGTTTAATAAACGTGGTGAAGTTTTAGCAGGAGCTGTTGTGAGCAATGATATCATGCAAGGAGTAGTAAGACTTTGCGAGGGAGGTTGGTATGATCCGGATGAAAATGGACTTTGTAAATACGGAAGTGCAAATGTCTTAACTATAGATATGCCAACTTCAAAACTTGCAAACGGAAATATTTCTCATACAGGGCTTGTAGGTATTGAAAAATTTACACAAAAAGCACCTAAAGTTACGGCATTTACAAATCCTAAAATATTATAAAGGATTTTTTTAATTTTTTTATTATACGATTAAAATTCAAAATTTTTAAAGGAGTCTATAAAAAATGCAAACGAATCAAAATAAAAGTTCTTTTAAGGTTTCTACAAAATTAACCTTAATTGTTGGTTTTTTTATTCTTTTAGTTTTGGCAATAACCACTATAGTTAGTTATCAGCAATCAAAATCAACCGCTTTTGAATTATTGCAAGATACCCAGTTGAAAACTATGGATGATGTAAAAGTTTCTTTTGATGCTTACGCTTCAATGAAAAGAAGAATTATCGATGTTTTGGCTAAAAATCTTAATGACAATCCAAATATGTCTATGTCAGATATTTTAGTTATGCTTGAAGTTATAAAACATTCTACAGAATTTGATGCTGTTTATATAGGTTATGAAGATACTGGAAAACTTATCATGTCTGATGGAACAATTTTAGATTCTGCAAAAGGATATGATGCAAGAAATGCAAATTGGTATAAACAAGCAAAGCAAGCCGGAAAATTAATCGTTACAAGACCTTATAAATCTGTTACGGATGGGAAAATAAATTTAGCTTATGCTGCTCCCTTGTATAAAGATGGAAAGCTTATAGGTGTTGTTGGAGCAGATTATAATGTAGAAAAATTTTCACATGACGTGTTAGCTAGTGGAAAATCTGCACATTCTTATGCTAGCGTTTATGATGTAGATGGAAACATAGCATTTAATGAAGATCAAACAAAACTTTTAACAAAAAATACTTTAAGTATTAACATTCAAAAAACTTTAGCCCAAGATTCAAAGTTGTTAGATCCAAATGTAAGAGATACTTTATTTTTTGCAGATAATGATAAGGGTGAAACTCAAGCTATTATGTGCAATCCGTCAAGCATAAATCCTATATATAGAATTTGTAGCGTTGTCAATAAAAAAACTTATGATAGCATTATTGATAAAATTTTCTACAGTCAAATTATAGTGGGCATTATAGCTTTAGCGATTA
>NZ_JACHTP010000038.1:0-4576 GCF_020135855.1 Campylobacter sp. B0100352/1 | reverse complement strand
TTAGTACAAAATTAATTATAATAGCAATTGATATAATTATAATTTGAATATAATTCATTTTATTAATAGGTTCCTCAATTTTACTAATTGATTGGCCGGTACAAACCCTATTTTCTCCTACTTTAACGCACATTGCAAGTCCGCGAGAACCGTCTTTTTTTCTTGTGTATTCAAAAGGTTCAAAATCTGCTTTTTCTTTAGCAGGAATTGTAATATGAGAGGCATCGTATTCTTGCGATAATTGAAATTTATCTGTCGCTGCAAAAATTTTATTGTTTTTATCAAATGCAAAAGTTCTTCCAGGATTTGCCTCATACTCTTGTTGTAAATCTTTAGTTAAAACATCAATTGCTAAAACTCCAATAAATTTACCATCTTTGTATAGGGCTTTAGAGTAGGTAAAACAAGGAAGTTTAGAAGTAGCATAGATATATGAGGATGTTACATATACATCATTTGTTTTTAAAGCTTCTTGATAATATTCTTTTGTTCTTGCATCATAATTATCTGCTTTTCCATAAATACCAAAATCTAACCCTTTAGAATCAGAATCAGTATCAGAAACAATTAATTCTCCATTAGGTTGAGCAATATAAACTGCCAAAAATCCTCCAGCATCCCTTAAAAGTTTAAGTTCTTCACCTATATTTTCCATTAAAACTTGTTGATTATTTATTTTTTCATAAGGAAGTTCTAAAATATTTTTTGCATAACCTTTAAGAGTTTTTAAATTTTTTTCATTAAAAAATGTAATAGAATTCTTTGCCATTTTTATATAATTATGCTCATTTCTTAAAACTTCTTCATGTATCAACTTGCTTACAAATAAATAAGTAGCTATTCCCAAAACGATTAGTATTGTAATAGATATTACGTTTGTAATGAGTGAAAACTTAATTTTTAAACTTCTCACATATTCTCCTTTTGTAATTAAAATAAAAATTGCAATTATATAGTAATAATTATTACATTTAATAATAAAAATTTGTAATGATAAAAATAAAAAATATTTTTTATATTGAAAATTTATGTATTTGCAGGAAATAAATTTAAATAATTTAATTATTATTAAATAAATATTGTTAAAAAAATGTATTTTACATTATAAATTTTTTAAAATAAATGATGATATTATGAATTCATTTTTTAAGTATTGAATAATTTTTTTGATATTGCCCTATAATTTATTTTTATATTGTTTAATCAACTATGCAATAACTGCTAGCAAAAACAAAATACCTGTAAAATTTAAAAATCCATATCTATTATTTATAAAAAATACTATCAACACAAAAGCAAGAAGTAACACCCGAAAAACTCCTATTAGGATAAAACTAACAAAACCCACGATTAAAAATAAAATTACCGATAACATAAATCCTCCTTTAATAAGTATTTTAATGAAAAAATATGAAAGGTTGTATCAAAAAAAATAAAAAATAAAAATTTCATGACATAACCTGTCGCAAGAGTATTTTATACTTTCCTTGTAATTTTAGTTCAAGGAGAAAAAATGCTACCTTTTATTTTAAGATAGGCTATGTTGGAATTAAACTTAAAAAAATGGTATAAGCAAACAGAAGAAGAAAATATTTACTGGAGTGATGATCATAAAGATATTATTTCTGAAATGTCGCACAATGTTAATGAAATTGCCATGAAAATAGATACTTTAGAAAATAAAATTGATAAAATCTTTAATAAACAAATGAAATTTTAAATTTGGTCAAACAGTGGATCCCTTATATAAAAATCATCTCTCCTATAAAATTAAAAACCAAACTTGAAAATATTTTAAAGGCATATTTAAAAAAATAAATTTAAAATCTTATTTTACAAGCTCTTCTAAATGCTGTAAAATTTTTACCATTGCTAAAGTATCAAGTTTGCAATACTCAAGCAAAGCCTTTCGGTATTGATTTTGAGTTAATTCATCCATGTTTTTCATCGATTCAAAGCTCTGCATCGCTTCGCCTCCATTGTGGATTAAAGACAAATTTTTATAAGCTTGTTCCATTTGTGGAATTAAAGCGGGTAAAACCATTTTTATAGAATAGCTCCCTTGCATTTTATAATGATAATAATCTTTATTTTGAAAAGGTATCATCAAGTCTTTAATATTGCTTTCTATATTTAATAAATGCTCCCTAAATTCAGGATATAAATCCGCTAATTTTCTTATAACTCCTTTTTCAAAACTTGCATTATAAGCAAGAACGCATACATCTTTTGGTATATAAGCGATCAAATTTTTAACCAACTGCTCCCTAGGATCGACTCCGCATTGAGATAAAAATTCCCTATGCTCTAATTTATCCTTATTATCAATATGTAAAGAAAATTGAAAAGGAATTTGCTCATATGGCCTAACTCCTTTAAATTCTGGGATAGCTTGAGAAAAAGTTTCAAAGTCCAAATGATACACGGGATAACTTAGCGTCGCTAAAAAAGCTTTGATTTTATCTTTATTTATGATGATTTCTTGATTTAAACAAGCTTTGATTTGAATTTGCTGCTGCGCATTAAAAATAGATAAATCTTTAATATCTGAAAAATTAATAATATTTTGTCTATAAAGATTAAATTTCTTATCTTGATTTAATCTTGCGATATTAAAAATATTTTCATGATGACACAAATTTCTTTGTTTATCCCAACAATAAGTATAAGCATCGCATTCATAAGGATAAAAACATTGTTTTCTTTCTTTATTGGCTACCTCTATCCTATTTGATCCTTGCTTTTAAATTATTAGATTTTATTGCTACGATTATTTTTTACTGTTTTCCTAAGGTTCTAAAATAACTTGCAATTCATCATGAAGTGCTTTTCTATCTTGAACATGCAAATTAGCATAAAAATTCACAAAATGTTTATCCAGATCAAAATCTTCTCCATTGATTTTTCCTAAATTACTTCTAAAATTAAGTCTTTTAATAAAAACCCAAATAGGCGATCCTTGCAAAGCTTCTTGATACATTCTTATAAGTGCAGATCTTAAACCTTTCCCTTCATCTTTTAGAAGTTTGTTAGCTTCTTCCAGTAAAGGATTTTCTGTTCGAACTTTTGACTTATCGAAACGTTTTTTATTAAAATCTAAAGAATATTTAAATTCTTCTTTAGCCTTAGCCCTTGCTTCTGATCTAGCCTTAATTTCTGCTTGGCTGTTTGGTTTTGCAAAAACAGAATTATAATTATTTCCATAATCGGTTATTTCTGTGCTTCTATTACAAGCTATAGCATAATCCATTCCATATAATCTTACACATTTTAATTGATAAGAAATTTGATTGGTTAAATTTAAAGCACTGCTATAACCATAGTTTTTAACCTCTACTATCATTCTTTTTTTATCTTCAAGTGTGATAAGAAAGTCAGGATCGCTACCCTTTCCACTACGAATTCCATCTTCTTTAAAAACACCATCTGCATTAATTCTTTGATGACAAAGATGAGGAGCATGTCTTAAAAGAGCAAGAGAAGTAACCCATTCAGCATAGTCAGCTCCTGCACTTTTATTGATGAAATTTTTAAGTCTTTTGGTGTTGTCTGTTTTACTATTTGGAACTTCATGTTCTTTTACTAGTTTTTCAAACCTTTTCTTTTGTTTATTGTGTCTACCCCATTTTGCCGCTTTATCTGCTTTGATTTTCCCTATTTTTTTACTAATCTCATCTTTCTCTTCTTTAGTTATAGCTCGTTGCAATTGCTCATTGGCTTTTTTCATTTCCTCACCATAAGTTTTTTCTATGATGGCTTCATTTCTTGCTAAAAGTTCCTCTGCTTTGGTTTTTAAACTATTCCAATCATTGCTTAATTCTCCATCCTCTGTTTGATAATGTTCTCTTTTTTCATCACTTACTTCAAGGGCTCTTTTAAATTCTTCAGGAGTTGGCAATTTTTCAAAAGGAGCATGTTTTAATCTTAGTTTAATTCTTCTAAAGTAAATAGGATATTCTTGTTCGCCTAGACTTCTTACAATAACATGCCCTCCTATAGGTTCTTTCTTGAAATCAGGATGCTCTAATTCTATATAAAAACTTAACACATCATCTTTAATCTCATCATTGGAAAATTCTACCTCTCCTTTATTATTAGCAGTATTATCATACAGGAGTTTCTTTTTATCTTTATCATATATTTTTACCTTAGCTCCTATGATGGGGATATTTTCAATCTCATCTTCTTCATAGTCTATATAAAAATGCGCCTCCTCGCACAGTATCAATTTTATATTTCCTGTATGAATAGGACTCATTTTTATTCCTCAGTAACTTCTATACTTATTCTAAAAATCAAAGGAGTTTTTTCTAAGATAGCAAGATAGTTTTCCTTAAGTTGCTTTTTGCGTTCTTTTTTTATTTTATCTTGTATTTCTCCTTTATCCCACATTTCATTTTTAAATTCTTCAAGTTTTTCTTCACTGCCTAAAAGCTCTAAAGAACTTTTAGCTCCTGCTTTAAGAAGGTATTTTTTTATGGTTTCACTTTTATTGCCTATAAGATCAAGAGCAGAATTTCCAAAATGATCAAAAACATTCACATTAGCTCCTGCTTCAATGAGCTTTTTAACTGTG
>NZ_JACHTP010000037.1:0-5721 GCF_020135855.1 Campylobacter sp. B0100352/1 | reverse complement strand
TATCTTCTAAGTTATATTTTTGATTTAAATAATTATCCAAGTATTTTTCTTAATCTGTATAGTTTTGATTTTTATGTAAAATTTGTTTCTTTTTGTAACTTATTTTTTTAAATAAGTTAGAAAAAAAATAAGTTAGAAAAAAATAAGTTAAATAAAAGTATTGATAAGATATTCTGAATCTGATAAAAATAATTTTTTAGTTTTAAGGAATAAACTATGAAAAAGTTTGCTTTTATTTTATTTTTATTTAATTTTTATTTTTGTAATTTTTTACAAGCAGAAGACAAACTTGATAAAGAACAAGTTTTTACTTTTAATGCTGGTGTTGCTCCTCAATCTCTAGATCCAGCTAAAATCGATGGTTCTCCCGAAGGTATTTTTATAAGAAATTTGTTTGAAACTTTGCTTATTTCCGATAAGAATGATAAACCCGCACCTGGTGTAGCTTTGACTTGGTCTCATAGTGATGATTATAAAACTTGGACTTTTAATCTCAGAAAAGATGCTAAATGGTCTAATGGAGATAAGGTAACAGCTAATGATTTTGTTTTTGCTTGGAGAAGGTTAGTTGATCCTAAAACTGCTTCGCCCTATGCTTCTTTTTTGAATTATATGAAACTTAAAAATTCTTCAGCTATCATAAACGGTGAGATGAATCCGGATCAATTAGGAGTTGAAGCTAAAGATGATTACACTTTAATTTTACATTTGGAAAGTCCCGTTCCTTTTGCAGATCTTTTAACTCAGTTTTATGTTCTTTCTCCGGTTCCAAAAAAAGTTGTAGAAAAATTTGGTGATTCTTGGAGTGAACCAAAAAATATAGTAGGTAATGGAGCTTTCAAGCTCGATTCATTTGTTGTTAATGAAGAAGCTGTTTTATCTAAAAATCCTTACTATTGGAATATTGCAAAGGTAATGCTTAATAAGGTGATTCTTTTGCAAATTCAGAATGATTCTGTTGCTTATACGCGTTATAGAACAGGGAATTTGGATATTAGTCAATTTCCTTTGGAGCTTTTAGATAAAGTAAAAAAAGAATATTCTAATGAATTAAAAATTGGACCTCAGTTATGTACTTATTATTATGAATTAAATATTAAAAACCCACCTTTTAATAATAATAAAGTTCGCCAAGCACTTTCTATGGCTTTGGACAGAAATATTATTACAGATCAGGTTTTAAGACAAGGTCAAATTCCTGCTTTTACCTTCTCTCCTCCTGTAATCAATGCGGCTGAATTAATCACTCCTCCAGAATGGTCTAAATGGGATAGTAGTAAACGTCATCAAGAGGCTATAAAACTTTTAAATGAAGCAGGATATAATCAAAATAATCCTTTAAACTTTACTCTCTTGTATAACACAAATGAAAATCATAAAAAATTAGCAATAGCTGCTTCTTCTATATGGAAGAAAAATTTAGGAGGCATTGTAAATGTTAAACTTCAAAATCAAGAGTGGAAATCTTTTTTATCTACTAGACGTTTGGGCCAACAACAAATGGCTAGAGCTGGTTGGTGTTCGGATTATAATGAAGCAAGTAGTTTTTTAAATATATTTTTATCAAATTCTTCAAACAATACTTCAGGATTTAAAAGTGAAGAATATGACAAAGCTATTAGTTTAGCATATAAGGCAAAAACGGAAAAAGAAAGGGCACAATTTTATGCGGAAGCTGAAAAGATTTTATATGATAATAATGTTATAATACCTATTTATTTTTATACGACAAGTTATCTTGTTAAACCTTATGTAAAAGGCTTTAAAATACAACCTTCTCAAAATAATTATTTTAAAGATATTTATATATTAGAACATTGAGGTTTATAAGTGTTAAAATTTATATTTTCTAGATTTTTGCAAGCAATTCCTACTTTATTTATTCTTGTTACAATTTCTTTTTTCTTAATGAGATTAGCTCCAGGTAGTCCTTTTATGGGTGAAAGAGCTTATCCTCCTGAAGTGATGAAAAATATCAATGCTAAATATGGTTTAGATAAACCTTTAATAGTTCAATATAGCATTTATCTTAAAAATTTAGCACAAGGAGATTTTGGACCAAGTTTTGTTTATAAGGATTTATCTGTGAATGATCTTTTAGCTCAGTCTTTTCCTGTTTCGATTATTTTAGGTGTAATAGCTTTTATTTTATCTGTATTTACAGGGGTTGGAATAGGTATTATAGCAGCTTTGAAGCAAAACAGTATTTTAGATTATTGTGTTATGGCTTTTACGATGATAGGAGTTGTTTTGCCTAGTTTTATTATAGCTCCTTTACTCGTATTAATTTTTTCTATAAAATTAGAATTATTACCTTCAGGGGGATGGAATAATGGAGAAATTCGATATCTAATCTTACCTGTATTAGCTTTGTGTATAGTTTATGTTGCAACTATTTCTAGAATTACTAGAAGTTCTATGATTGAAATTTTACATTCTGATTTTATAAGAACAGCTAAATCCAAAGGTTTATCCTCTTCGAGGATTTTATTTTATCATGCTTTAAGACCGGCACTTATACCCGTGATTTCTTATCTGTCTCCTGCTTTTGTGGGCATTATAACAGGCTCTGTAGTAATAGAAAGTTTTTTTACTATACCGGGTGTAGGTCAACTTTTTGTCAATGGAGCTTTGAATAGAGATTACTCTTTAGTGCTTTCTTTAACAATTATTGTTGGAGTTCTTACTATATTTTTTAATGCTATTGTTGATATTATTTATGTTTTTTTAGACCCTAAAATAAAAATTAAGGCTTAAAATGAAATTATTTAATACACATAATTTAAAGCAATTGGTTCAAGAATTTGAAGAAGATTTGAACTATAACTTAGAAGATCTTAGAAGAAATTGGGAAAGTCAGCAGATATATCCACAACTTTTAAATCAAAGAGAAATTAAAGGAAGAAGTCTTTGGCAAAATGCTATGAGAAAGTTTTTTTGCAACAAAGCTGCTGTGATAAGTTTAGTTTTGATTATTTTGGTTATTTTATTTTCTTTTTTTGGTTCAGCCTTATCCAAATATACTTATGATGATACCGATTTTTCTTTAATTGCCTCTTCTCCTAGTTTGGAAAATGGCCATTATTTTGGAACAGATAATTTAGGTCGAGATTTATTTGTAAGAGTAGCTATAGGCGGTAAGATTTCTTTGCTTGTTGGTATTACGGGTGCTTTGATGGCTATTATTATAGGTATTATTTATGGAGCAATTTCTGGATATTTTGGTGGAAAAGTGGATATGATCATGATGAGAATTTTAGAAATTTTTTCCGCCTTGCCCTTTATGTTTTTAGTTATTCTTTTAGTTACATTTTTTGGACAAAGTATATTTTTAATTTTTATTGCTATTGGAGCTGTTAGTTGGCTTGATATGGCAAGAATAGTAAGGGGGCAAACTTTAAGTCTTAAAAATAAAGAATTTATTCAAGCTGCTTTAGTTTGTGGAGTGAGTGCAAAAGATATTATCTTAAAACATATAGCACCTAATTTATTAGGTTTGGTAGTTGTTTATGCTTCTTTGTTGGTTCCAGGAATGATACTTTTTGAATCCTTTTTAAGTTTTTTGGGTTTAGGAGTCCAAGAACCTTTAACTTCTTGGGGTTCTTTAATGAATGATGGAGTGAGTTCCATGGAACAAACCCCTTGGTTAGTCGGATTTCCTTCGACATTTTTGGTAATTACTTTATTTTGTTTTAATTTTATAGGAGATGGTCTAAGAGATGCTTTAGATCCGAAAGAAAGATAAGATGTTGTTAGAAGTTAAAAATTTACAGGTTAGTTTTAAAACACCTGATGGCATAGTAAAAGCTGTTAATGATGTGAGTTTTAGCTTAGATGAAGGTCAAACGCTTGGCATAGTAGGTGAATCAGGTTCTGGAAAATCGCAAAGTGTATTTGCTTTGATAGGTTTATTAGCTAAGAATAGCATTATTGGAGGTAGTGTTTTATTTGATGGAGAAGAAATTTTAAACTTAAATCCTAAGGCTATGAATAAATTACGTTCGGAAAAAATATCTATCATTTTTCAAGATTCGATGACCTCTTTAAATCCTTATATGAAATTGGGAGATCAGCTTATAGAGGTTTTGACCGTTCATAAGGGAATGGAATATAAAAAAGCTTTCATCGAAAGTGTTCATATGTTAGAAGCTGTAAAAATTTCTGAAGCTAAAAATAGAATGAAAATGTATCCTCATGAGCTTTCAGGTGGTATGAGACAGAGAGTCATGATTGCTATGGCGCTTTTATGTAAACCTAAGCTTTTAATTGCTGATGAGCCAACAACAGCTTTAGATGTTACAGTTCAAGCACAAATTATGACATTACTAAAAGAATTGCAAAAAGAATTCAACATGGCTATTATCTTAATCACTCATGATTTAGGAGTCGTTGCTGGAACTTGTGATAATGTTTTAGTTATGTATGCAGGCAGGGTGATGGAATATGCCAAGGTAGAAGATATTTTTTATCGTCCTACACATCCTTATACTTTGGGACTTATGAAAACTATTCCACGTTTAGACTTAGAGCAAAAAGAACTAGAATTAATTCCAGATAATCCACCAGATTTATTAAATTTGCCAAAAGGTTGTTCTTTTGCTCCAAGATGTTCTTTTGCAAAAGAAATTTGTTTAAAAAACCCTATTCTTGAAGAAGTTGGTTTTCATAGAAAAAGAGCTTGTTTTGCGCCAATAAATTTAGTTTTAAAGGATTATAAATGAAAGAGTTGCTTTTAGAAACTAAAGATTTAAGTGTATTTTATACAATCAGAAAAAATGAAGGTTTTTTTAGAAATAAAGTAACAAAAATGAAAGTTATTGACAAAATGAATTTAAAACTTTATCGAGGAGAAACTTTAGGTATAGTGGGTGAATCAGGGTGTGGTAAATCTTCATTAGCTAAGGCTATTTTAGGATTAAATAAAGATTTAGATGGTGATATATTATGGATGGGCAAGAGTCTTAAAAATCAGAATAATAGAAAATGGAAAAATATAAGAAAAGATATACAAATGATTTTTCAAGATCCTTTAGCTTCTCTTAATCCTCGTATGACTATAGGAGATATTATTGCAGAACCTTTAAAGGTTCATTTTCCATATATGAATACTAAAGAAATTAAAGAAAAAGTTTTACAAATAATGCAAAAAGTATCTTTGATTCCAAGTTTAATTAATCGTTATCCGCACGAATTTTCAGGAGGACAATGCCAAAGAATAGGAATAGCTAGAGCATTAATTTTAGAACCTAAATTAATAGTGTGTGATGAGCCAGTTTCGGCTTTAGATGTTTCTATACAAGCCCAAGTAGTTAATTTACTTAAAGAGATACAAAGACAAACTCAATTATCTTTAATTTTCATTGCTCATGATTTGTCTATAGTTAAACATATTTCAGATAGAATTTTAGTTATGTATTTGGGAAATATTGTTGAAATCGCGGATTATCAAAAAATTTATAGCAATACAAAACATCCTTATACCAAAGCCTTGATATCAGCCATACCAATACCAGATCCGAAAATTCAAAAAAATAAAGAAATTCAACTTCTAGAGGGAGAATTGCCTTCTCCTATTAATCCTCCAAGCGGTTGCGTTTTTAGAACTCGTTGTCCTATAGCTAGCGATATATGTATTAAGAATAAACCTGAATTTAAGTGTGAGGATAATCATTTTTATGCTTGCTTTAATATATAATAAAATTTTAGTCTATAAATTTTTTA
>NZ_JACHTP010000036.1:0-5972 GCF_020135855.1 Campylobacter sp. B0100352/1 | reverse complement strand
GAGCAAAACAATACTAATAATAATAATTACAACTACTATAATAATTTGTATATAAGCTATTTTAGAGACTTGTTTTTGGATTGCTTCTACTGGTTCAGATGAACAAATTGTATAATTATTAAATTGAGAGCACATAGCTAATCTATCACCCCCTTGAATTCTTGTATAAGAAAAAGAATTATAATCTCCAGTTTGTTTAAATTTGCTTTCTATATTTGGAATATTTGAATTTTGTCCCAAAAATGCCTTATTCGAAGAAACAAAAACATAATTTTTTTGATCAAAAACGAAAACATCTCCTGATAATTTATCAAATTGTTTTTGTAAATTTGCATTTGAAACATCAATCGCTAAAACTCCAATAAACTTACCATCTTTATAAAAAGGCATAGAATAGGTAAAACAAGGAAGATTGGATGCAGTATCTATATAAGAAGGAGATTCGTATATACCATTTTGCTCCTTTGCATTTTTGTACCAATCTCTATTCCTAGAATCATAGTTATTAGCTTTTCCATAAATAATAGCATCAACATTTTTTTTATCACTTCTTGGATCGCTTCCAATATATTCACCATTTGATAAACCTATATAAGCTGCTAATAAATCACCACCTTTTCTATAATTTTGAAAAATTAAGCCTGCATTATCTAAAACAGCTTTTTCATCGCTAAAACTGCTAAGAGGCAATTTACTTAAACTATTGGCGAGTTCCTTAAGAACGGTTAGTTTAACCTCGTTATAATTTGTCATAGAACTTTTTGCAGTTTTAACGTAGTTAGTTTGAGTTGAGATTACTTGTTTTAGTAAGGCATCTTTAACAAAAATAAAAGTTACAATACCTAAAGCAAGTAGACAAATAATAGCTATTATATTAGCTATTAAAGACATTTTAATTTTTATACTCATCTTTAAATACCACCTATTTTATTTTTAAAAAATATTAAAGATGATATTTTATAAAAATATAATTTATTTATTAATTAAATATTTAGATCAAGATTTTTTTACTATTTAGAATTTTGCTTACAAAATTATTCTATATCTTTATGCAAACAATGTTCAAAAATGAATCGATGTTCTTCTGGTAAAGCTTCAAATAAGGCATTGGCTAAATTTCTAATTTCCCAAAGAGCGGATTTTGAGCTGCGAAGTGAAATGAAATTTTGCAAACTCCTAGCATTTATGGTTAAAGTCAGTTCAGTTTTATAGCTTTCTGGTAAGCAATACTTAGCTATATCTAAACTAATGCTTTTTTGTAAGATCAGTCTTAAATTTTCCAAAGCTTTAATACTAGCATTATCCACCTCTTCATTTCCACAAAGCACCAAATATCGACTAGCATTTTCAAAATCTCCAACTTTAAATTCATTTTCATTGCGAAGTTCTTTTAAAGTGTATCTTGTGCTTTTTACACTAGGACTAGTATGACGATGACGTGCAACTTCTTGCAAACAAGCTCTTGAAATTCCTTGGATATAAAAAGTATAATTTAAATGTTCTAAAGTTGAGGCATGTTTAAATTTATTGCCAACGCGATCAATAAGCTCTTTATCTTTTTCGCCACCACAATCACCCTTTTCAAAACTTTGCCAACAAGTTCTTGTCGCATGAGAGCATACGGAAAGTGGAGTGTGAAAAAGTAGAGTGATTTTCATAATTTTTCCTTGAAAATGAAATTTTTGTTTTTTATAATTCTTGCATTTTTTACTTAAAATTCTAATGAAATAAAAAGTTTTATCAAGTTATAATTAAATTAAAAAATCAAGGTTGATTAAAGCGATGAAAAAACAAACAAAATATATCTTTGTAACCGGTGGAGTTTTGAGTTCTTTAGGAAAAGGAATTGCTGCAGCTTCCATTGCTACACTTTTAAAAAATTCAGGTTTGAAAGTAAGCATACTTAAAGCAGATCCTTATATTAATGTTGATCCTGGAACTATGAGTCCTTTTGAACATGGAGAAGTTTTTGTAACCGATGATGGGGCGGAAACGGATTTAGATTTGGGACATTATGAGCGTTTTTTAGATGAAAGTTTGTCTCAAGATAATAATTTTACAACAGGGCGTGTTTATCAAAGCGTTATTGAGAAAGAAAGGCGTGGAGAATATCTTGGAAAAACGATCCAAGTTATTCCTCATATTGTAGGTGAGATTAAAGATCGTATCCAAAAAGCCGGTGAAGGAAAAGATGTTTTAATTGTAGAGATTGGAGGAACGGTTGGTGATATAGAAGGCCTTCCTTTTTTAGAGGCCATTCGTGCTTTACGTTTAGAAGTAGGCAAAAATAATGCTATGAACATACATCTTACATTAGTGCCTTTTATAAAAGCAGCAGGGGAATTAAAAACCAAACCTACTCAACATAGCGTAGGTGAATTAAGACGTATAGGAATCAGTCCTGATATGATAATTTGTCGTAGTGAAAAATCTTTAGATAGAGATTTAAAAGACAAAATTGCTATTTCTTGCGGAGTGGAAAAAAATTGCGTTATAGAAAGTATAGATGCAGCAAGTATTTATCAAATTCCGCTTAATTTTTTAAAACAAGATATATTAAATCCAATTGCAAGTATATTAGATCTTAAAATTTCAAAACCTGATATGCAAAATTGGAATAGTTTGGTAAAAAGGGTGATTGCACCAAGCAATGAGGTTAAAATTGCGTTTGTAGGAAAATATGTTGATTTAAAAGAAAGTTATAAAAGTCTTACTGAAGCTATTATACATGCGGGTGCAGCACTTGATACGAGAGTGGAGCTTAAATGGATCGATAGTGAAAAGCTTGAAAATTTAGAATCATCTGAAGCATTTAAAGATGTGAGCGGAATTTTGGTTGCAGGAGGCTTTGGAAATCGTGGCGTAGAGGGGAAAATAAAAGCGATTAATTATGCAAGAGAAAATAAAATTCCTTTTTTAGGTATTTGTTTGGGTATGCAGTTAGCTTTAGTAGAATTTGCTAGAAATGTTTTAAAATTAAAAGATGCTAATTCAAGCGAATTTGATGAAAAGTGTAAAAATCCTATTATTTATTTGATTGATGAATTCATTGATTCTAATGGAAAAAAACAAATTAGAACCGCTAAAACACCTTTGGGTGGAACGATGCGTTTGGGTGCTTATGAGTGTGAGATTAAGCCTAAAACAATTTTAGCAAGAGTTTATGGTAATACAAAAAGCGTAAAAGAGCGTCATCGTCATCGTTATGAAGCCAATCCAAAATACCGTAAAGATTTTGAAAATAATGGACTTATTGTAAGTGGAGAAAGTCAAGGGCTTATCGAGGCTATAGAGTTAAATTCGCATCCATTTTTCCTAGCTGTGCAGTTCCATCCTGAATTCACTTCAAGATTAGAGCATGCAAATCCAGTGATTTTTGGATTTATTGAGGCAGCAATCAAACATGAAAAAGATTGATAAAAGTGAAGTTAAAAAAATTTTAGCTTCACGTTTTGAAAAAGATCTTCATACTAAACTTTGTGATTTGCCGTTACCGTGTTGCTTAAAAGATATTTATAAAGCAGCAGAACGCATAAAAAGTGCGATAGAAAAAAATGAAAAAATTGCTATTGTAGGCGATTATGATGTTGATGGTATAGTATCGTGTGTGATTATGGCGGAATTTTTTGATGATATAGGTTTTGATTATATCGTTAGAATTCCAAATCGCTTTAAAGATGGGTATGGGTTAAATTCTGAAATTATTAATGAGCTTGATGTCGATTTAATTATTACCGTAGATAATGGCATAGCAGCACTTGAAGCTGCTAAACTTTGCAAAGAAAAAAATATCGATTTAATCATTACTGATCATCACATGCCTCAAGATATTTTGCCTGATGCTTTTGCGATAATCAATCCTAAGCAAAAAGATTGTGAATTTCCAGATATTGAAATTTGTGGAGCACAGGTGGCATGGTATTTGATCGCTGCTTTAAAAGAGGTTTGCAAACTAAAATACGATATGAGTCGATTTTTAGAATTATTAGCTATTGCTATAATTGCTGATATGATGGAGCTTAGAGATTTAAACCGTGCTTTGGTAAGAAGAGGCATTGATTTTATTAACAAATCCAAAAGAGCAGCTTTTAAGGCTATTAAAAATTACTATCAAAAGGATAAATTTTCTCTAGATAGCATAGGATTTTTAATTGCCCCGTTGATTAATAGTGCTGGAAGAATGGATGATGCTAGCATTTCTTATGAATTTTTGCACACTAAAGATTTAAATAAAGCCTTAGAGTATCTAGAGCAGATTGTTAATTTTAACGAAAATAGAAAAGATGAAGAAAAACAGCTTTTTGAAGAAAGTTTAAGTCAAATTAACGATCAAGATTCTTGTATTGTGGTATCTGGGATAAATTGGCATGAAGGGGTTTTGGGTATAGTAGCGAGTCGCTTGTCGAAACATTTTAATAAACCTGCTTTTGTGTTTTCTCAAAATGAGGATTATTTAAAAGGTAGCGCTAGAAGTGTTGGAAAGATTGATATTTTATCTTTAATCTCTAAAGCTAATTCTTTATTAAGTAATTATGGAGGGCATAAAGGTGCTGCAGGCATGAGTTTAGATGCTCAAAATTTTGAAAAATTTAAAATTCTAATCCAGCAAGAATGTGCAAAAATTCCTGATAATGAATTTTTAGACACTGATGAAATTTTAGGGGTTTTAGATCCAAATGAAATTGATTTTGAAATGTTAGAAATTTTAGAATCTTTCGAACCTTTTGGGCATAAAAATCCTCGCCCTTTTTTTGTCTTAGAAAATCTAAAAGTGAAAAATAAAAAAATTTTAGGAAAAAATGAAAAACATTTAAAATTAGTTTTATCTAAAGAAAATAAGGTTGTTGAAGCTTTGTTTTTTAATTTTGACAAAGAGCCAAGCATTGATGAAAACATTAATGTATTAGGAAGTATTTCTAAAAATGAATTTAGGGGACTTTTAACTCCTCAATTTATCATAAAAGAAATTTTAACCGAAGAAAAGATACGCAGGATTGATCAATGAAACCAAAAATTGCAATTTTAGCAACAGGTGGAACTATAGCAGGAGTTATTGATGATGCTATTACGACAACAGGCTATAAAGCAGGAGCTTTAAATATAGAAGTTTTGCTTGATGCTGTGCCTCAAATTAAAGAATTTGCAACAATCATAGGTTATCAGATATCTAATATAGATAGTTCTAATATGTCTAATGAAATTCAGCTAAATCTTGCCAAAAAAATCAATAAGCTTTTAACTAAAGATGAAATAGATGCCGTTGTGGTAACTCATGGAACAGATACCATGGAAGAGACTGCGTATTTTTTAAATTTAACTATTAAAAGCGATAAACCGGTTATCTTAACAGGTGCGATGCGTCCTTCTACAGCTATGAGTGCAGATGGATCTAAAAATTTATATAATGCTGTGGCTTTAGCTATTAATGAGAAATCTAAAAATAAAGGCGTTATGATTGTCATGAACGATCGAATTTTAAGTGCTAGAGCAGCAGTAAAAACTCATACTTTAAATTTGGATGCTTTTTCTTCTCCAAATTTTGGAGATTTGGGGTATATTTTAGATGGAAAAGTATATTTTTATAACACAATTGAAAAATTACATACCAAAAATACTCCATTTGATATCGATCATCTTGAAGACTTGCCCAAAGTTGATATACTTTATACTTATTCTAATGATGGAAGTGGCGTTGCAGCAAAAGCTTTATTTGAAAATGGAACTCAAGCTTTGGTGATAGCAGGAAGTGGATCGGGAAATATCCATGAAAATCAAAAAAATATATTAAAAGAGCTTATGAAAAAAAATCTTATCGTTGCGATCAGCTCACGCATACAAGCAGGAGAAGTTATTTTAAGCAAAGAAGATGAAGATCTCGGTTTTATTTGCACCCAAGATTTAAATCCACAAAAAGCTAGAATTTTACTCATGTTGGCACTTACCAAAACCAAAAATTCTAAAATAATTCAAAA
>NZ_JACHTP010000035.1:0-6278 GCF_020135855.1 Campylobacter sp. B0100352/1 | reverse complement strand
CCAAAAAATCAAAGCTTATTCAGCAGCTACTGATAATGTCGCCGTCTTTTTTGGAGAAGATATTTTTATAGCTGTGCATTCTATTTTATTTATACAAGCTTTTTTTGCAAGTAATAATATTTCAGTTAGTCCTGTTGATCTGTCTATTTGGGCTATACCGAGTGGAATTTTAGCTCTTATTATTCATTGTTTTAGATTGTATTTACTTGATAAAAGATTAAACAAAACGTATGGAGTAGGTAATGATCACTCTTGATTTATTGTATTATATAGTAGGATTTTTATTTTTAATTTTTGGAATTCTTAATTTTTTAAATCAAAAAAAGACACTAAGAGCTAGATTAAGCGGTGGGGTGTTTTGGACAAGTTATAGTGCAACTTTCTTACTTGCAAATGTCTTGTCTGATTTTATTATAGGTTGTATTGTTATTTTACTTGCCATAATTGCAGGATTAAATTGGTTAAAACCTGAAAAAATTGAAGTAACAGTCAAAGAAAAAGAATACGAAATTCAAAGCGCTCAAATTTACAAACACAAGCTTTTTATTCCTGCTTTATTGGTTCCTCTTATAACTCTTGCAGGAACTTTTTTACTTCCTTATTGTAGTTTTTTTGAGGCTAAAAACGCTACTTTAATTTCCTTAATTTTAGCTATTGTATTTTCTTTTATTTTGGCGTGTTTTATGTTTAAAGCCTCTGCTAAAAAGGCGATAAAAGATGCAACGCATACTATGGATCATATAAGCTGGGCTGCTTTATTGCCTCAAATTTTAGCAACCCTTGGAGTTATTTTTGTTTCCACTGGGATGGGTAACGAGGTTGAAAAGTTATTGTCAAATTACATTTCTTTAAACAATAGTTTTATGGCAGTAGCGGTTTATTGTATCTGTATGGCTCTTTTGACTATGATTATGGGAAATGCTTTTGCTGCCTTTCCTGTGATCAGTGCTGCTATTGCTTTGCCTGTTTTGATTTCAAATATGCATGCTAATCCTGCTATAGTCGGAGCCATAGGTATGCTTAGCGGGTTTTGCGGAACTTTAATGACGCCTATGGCGGCTAATTTCAATACTGTTCCAGCTGTGCTTTTAGAGCTAGATAGTAAAAATGGAGTTATCAGGGCGCAATTTTTATCAGGATTGCTTTTATTAGTGGCTAATATTTTTTTAATGTACTTTTTAGCTTTTAATTTTTAAGGAGAAAATATGGAAGAATTTATTAAACAGTTTAGTGCTATAGCTTTGGAAAATATTTTTAAAGAGTTACCAAACAAAATAACTCATTCTTTTAACGATCTTGATGATGTAAAAATTCCTAAGCAAATGTATCCTATATTTTATGGATCTTATGATTGGCATTCTAGTGTGCATTCTCATTGGCTTTTGGTTAAAATTTTAAGAAATTTTGCTAATTTTGCTCCCGTTGATGAAATCACTAAGGCTTTAAATTCTCAATTTAGCAAAGAAAAGGCCGAGGGTGAATTAAAATATTTAGAAAATCCAGCCCATAAAGGCTTTGAAAGACCTTATGGATGGGGATGGTTTTTAAAATTAGCCCTAGAGCTTAATTTATTAGCTAAAGAAAATCAAGATGCGAAAATATGGGCTGAAAATTTAGATAAAATTGCAGATTTTTTTGTAAAAGAATTTAAAGAATTTTTACCTAAAATGGATTACCCAATCCGCGTAGGAACGCATTTTAATAGCTCTTTTGCCTTATATTTTGCTTTAGAATTTGCAAGATTTAAAAATGATCAAGAACTAGAACAATGCATTATACAAAGTGCTAGAAGATGGTTTTTAAATGATGAAAATATGCAAACTTTAGAACCTTGTGGAGATGAGTTTTTATCACCGGTTTTAATGGAGGCTGTGCTTTTGAGTGCTGTTTTGCCTGAAGATGAATTTAAAATCTTCTTTAAAAAATATTTACCAAAATTAAATGAAAAAAAACCAGAAACCTTATTTAATCCTGTAAGAGTTAGCGATAGAACTGATGGGAAAATTGCACATTTGGATGGGCTTAACTTAAGCCGTTCTTGGTGTTTAAAAATCTTATCTAATTTTTGCGATGAAGACTTAAAAAATATTTTAAGAAAAAATGCCACAGATCATTTTAATGAAGCCATAGCACATATAGAGGAGGATTATTTGGGGTCTCATTGGCTTGGAAGCTTTGCTTTACTTGCTTTAGATGTCAAATTAAAATAATATTTTTTTAAGAAAATATTTTACTTGGGAAAATTCTAAACAAAAAGTAAAATATTTTTTAAATAATGATGATTTTTATTGTATTTTTATTTTTTTATTTAAAAAAAATTGATACATTATGTTAAAAATAAATATTAAAGGGTAAAAGATGAAAAAAATAGACTTAATTGTTATTGGTGCGGGGCCGACTGGCATAGCATGTGCAGTTGAGGCAAAATTAAAAAATAAAGAAGTTTTGATTTTAGAAAAAACAAACAATATTTGTCAAACTTTGGTGCAATTTTACAAAGAAGGTAAAAGGGTAGATAAAGTTTATAAGGGATGTGAAGGTACAAATTATGGAAATATCCCTTTTGAGGATGGCACAAAAGAAAGCACGATAGAAATGTTTGAAAATATTTTAAAACAATACAATATAGAAGTTGAATTTGGTTCAGAAGTTGAAAGTGTAAAACAGGAAAATAATCTTTTTTTAGTAAGCACGGCTAAAGAAACTTATGAATGCAAAAATATCATTGTAGCAATTGGTAGAATGGGAAAACCAAACAAGCCAGATTATAAACTCCCTATGACTTTAACTAAAATTATTAATTTTAATGCAAATTCAGTTTTGGGAAATGAAAAAATTCTTGTTATAGGTGGAGGAAATTCTGCCGCTGAATACGCTGTAGATCTAGCAAAAACAAATAATGTAAGTCTTTGCTATCGTAAAAAAGAATTTACAAGATTGAATGATATCAACCTTAAAGACATAACTGAAGCTGGAAATAGCGGAAAAGTCAATTTAAAACTTGGTATTGATATCGAAGCCGTTGAGGATGAAAATGGTAAAGCTAAAGTTAATTTCAATGACTCAACAAGCGAAACTTACGATAGAATTATTTATGCTATTGGCGGATCAACTCCGGTGGATTTTTTACAAAAATGCGGTATTGAAGTTGATGATAAAGGTGTTCCTTTGATGGATGAAAATAAAGAAAGTAATGTTAAAGGAATATTTGTAGCAGGAGATATTGCAACAAAAAATGGAGCAAGTATTATCACAGGACTTAATGATGCTGCAAAAATTCTTTCTATTTTATAAAATTTAGCCTTTATAGGCTAAATTTTTAAGAAATTTTCTAGAAATTACTATGCAAAATAAAACTAAAATCAATAAACTTGCAACTAAAATTTTCTATTTAAATTCTTACATGTTAGGAGTTTTGGCATTTTATTAGCGTCTTTGAAAATATTTTTTTATTGAAAAATTTTTTAAGGATAAGTAATGTCAAATATTTTTAGCACTTTAAACCCTTTTAAACTTTTTATAAAGTGTGCCTTGCCTAATATGATCAGCATGGCTTTTATTTCACTTTATTATATTGTTGATGGAATTTTTGTGGGCAGATATTTAGGCAGTGATGCTTTAGCAGCTTTAGCCTTGATCATGCCTTTTATTATGATGTCTTTTGCACTATCTGACACTATTGCGATAGGATCTTCGGTGCAAATCGCGATGAAATTAGGACTTGGTAAGAAAAAATTGGCTGAAAAAATTTTTAGCTCTAGCTTGGTGATTATCTTTTTCTTTTCTTGTTTGGTTGGAATTTTAGAATATCTTTTAGCGCCTATTTTGATTGATTTTTTAAATGTTAGCTTAGAGATTAAAGCCATGGCGAAAGAATGTATGATGGTTTTTGCTTTATTTGCACCCATCACTATGCTTTCTTTTGCTTTGGATAATTATTTACGAATTTGTGGCAAAACCACTTATAGTATGATCATTAATATTATCATTGCTCTAAGTAATATTTTATTTGATTATATTTTTATAGTTATTTTAGGTTGGGGATTGTTTTCAGCTGCTCTTGCGACTTGTTTGGGTTTGACCTTGGGTGGAATTTTTGGAATTTTTCCTTTTTTATTTCAAAATTTAGAGCTTAGATTTTCTTTTCCTTATATAAATTTTAAAATTTTTAAAAATATTCTTTATAATGGCAGCAGTGAATTTTTTAACAATGTTTCGGGCTCTTTATATGGTGTTTTTGCAAATTTTGTTTTGCTTAAAATAGCTGATGTTAAAGCTGTGGCTGGATTTTCTATTATAGTTTATATTGATACTTTTATCATGATGCTTATTATTGCTATGGCAGATGCCATGCAACCGGCTTTAAGCTATAATTACGCTAAAAAAGATTTTCATCGTATTAAATCTTTTTTAAAAATTATATTTTTATCTGGATTTGTTTTTTCGATTTTTGTTTTATTTTTTATCTATATATTAGGTGAAAATTTAATAGGATTTTTTATAAAAGATCATGATCAAGATTTTTTAAATTTTGTTTATTTAGCCTTGATTCTTTTTTCTTTAAATTATATTTTTGCTTGGTTTAATGTATTGAGTAATTCTTTTTTAACAGCTTTTAATAAACCTAGTTTTTCTTTGATTTTAAGCTTAAGTCAAAATTTATTCGTTCCTTTATTTTTCCTTTTCCTTTTGTCCTATTTTATCGGCTTAAAAGGAGTTTGGCTTACTCCTTTGTTTGCGGAATTTTGTGTAGTAATTTTGGCCGTTGTTTTATTGAAAAAAAGTTTCAATATAACAAAATAAATTCGCTTTTTAAGCTCTTTTTGCTAAAATTTTAAAAAAGAGTTTTATAAGGAAAAAAATTGCAAGAACATTTTGATTTGGATCTAGAACGTGCGATTTTAAGCAGTTGCATTATGAGTGAAGATGCTTATTCAAGCATAGCAGGAGATATTGAACCTAAAGATTTTAGTCTTAAGGCTCATCAAGATATCTTTAAGGCTATTATTGCTTGTGCAAATTCTGGAGAACCTATATCTATAAGTTTTTTAAAGAAACACAAAAAACTAGACGAGCAAATTTTAAATGAAGTTATTGCTACGCCTTCAATGATTGATTTAGCCGCTTATGTTAATGAACTTCGTGAAAAATCCATCAAAAGACAGCTTTTAAGTTTTGCACATCTTCTGCCAACTCGCATCAATGAAAATCGTGCTGTAAGTGAAATTTCAGATGAAATAAGTAAAGAAATTTTTAATTTAACCAATCGTATCAATACAAACGATATCAAGGGTATAGAACTCGTTTTAGAGGAACTTATAGAGGAATTTAAAAAGCAAAAAACTCTTGAAAATAAAACCGTTATAGGTTTAGATACTGGTTTTGAAGATCTAAATCACATGACTAAAGGTTTTAAAGATGGTGAACTTATTATCATTGCTGCACGTCCTGGTATGGGAAAAACAACCCTATGTTTAAATTTTATCGATCAAGTTTTAAAACAAGATCAAGGCGTGGTTATGTTTTCTTTGGAAATGCCTGCAACTCAAATCATGCAAAGACTTTTATCGGCAAAAACTTCAATTCCTTTGCAAAAAATTCTCACTGCCGATCTTAATGATGATGAGTGGGAAAGAATAGGGGATGCTTGCAATTTGTATTCTAAGAAAAAGCTTTTTATATATGATAGTGGCTATGCTACAATAACAGATGTTAGGGCTATTTTAAGACGTCTAAAAGCACAAGAGGAAAGCATAAAACTTTGCGTGATTGATTATATCGGACTTATGATGAGTAATTCAAATTTTAACGATAGACATTTACAAGTGAGTGAAATTTCAAGAGGGCTTAAGCTTTTAGCTAGGGAATTAAATATGCCTATCATTGCACTTTCTCAATTAAACCGCTCTTTAGAGCAACGTGCCAATAAACGTCCGATGATGAGTGATTTGCGTGAGAGTGGGGCAATAGAACAAGATGCAGATACAATTTTATTTGTTTATAGGGATGAAGTTTATCGAGAACAAGAAGAAAAAGAACGAGAAAATAAAGCTAAAGCAGAAGGCAAAGAATACAAAAGCACTTTTATACGCAATCCTATGCAGGAAAATGCTGAAATTTTAGTCGGTAAAAATAGAAATGGTCCAGTTGGAACCATCGAGGTTTTATTTTTAAAAGAAAAATCATGTTTTACAGATAAACCCAAATTTGAAAGCACAGAATTTCAAGGATAAATAAAAATTTAATCATAATATATTTTTTCAGCTTTTATGTGCTAT
>NZ_JACHTP010000034.1:0-6793 GCF_020135855.1 Campylobacter sp. B0100352/1 | reverse complement strand
TACAATGAAAATATTTTAAAATGAAAGATTGATTTTTTAAGTTAAAATTATAAATTTTTAAATAAAAATATACTCAAATTTTGCATTAGAAATCAAAGTCAAAAAACGAGACTTTGATTTTAAGTATCAAATGACTTTGATTTGAAAAGCGGTTTTATAGTAAATAATGAAAAAATATTGCGGTAATGCTCAATTTAATAATAGCTACAATGAAACAAAATTTTTATTTGAAAAATACAAAAAAATGACTTTTAACAAAAAGGAATGTGCCGAAATTTTAAACATTTACCATATAGACAATTGATATAAAAAAAGAAAATAAGGAAAAATAAGAAATGGTTAAAAAATACTATAGTAGAGAAGAAATAGCAAAAATATTTGATGTAAATATCTTAACTATCAAAAATTGGGTTAAATTGGGATATATTAAAGAATATAAAATTAATACAAATATCAAAAAACCATTATATAACCTTGAAGAAATTGAGAAAAATTTAATTTCTAATTCAACAAGCAATGTAGAATAGTTGATTGTCTATATCCACCCATCTCTCCCTCTCTTCTTTGGTAAGTAAATGCGGATTCAAATAATCTATAAAAACCATAAATTTAGTTATAAAACAAAATCTTTGCAAAAAAGTTGTGATTGAAATTGATAAATTTTATCCCTAAAAACTTAACAATTGTGTAATAAAACAAGTTTTTATATCTTAGATAGCAGATAAGTATTATATTGCAATTAGCTATGAAAACAATAAAACTTCACCTAACCAAAGGTAATAAAAATATTGTTGGTTTAGATATAGATTTAACAAATCTTATTATTAGCAAAAATACCATTAACAAAATCTACATTATTTTTTCCTAACTTTTTTCCTAACTTATAATTTTTATATAATTTTAAATATCATATTTATAGAATTTTAAATGATATAATTCAAATCTCGCTAACCGCACCATTTATTTTATTTTTCACTTCTTTTGATTTTTTTACCTTGCTATATATAAAGATAAATTGTTCCTTTAGATGTGGTGTATATACTTTTGAATATTTTTATCAATTTAATTATTTTGAAGAATAAAAGAATGATACAAGTATGTATATTATGTTATACTTTTTAAGTATGAAATTGTATAATCTTGTGATAATTTAAAACAGAAAAAAATATAAATTAAAACATCACAATCAGTATTTTAATACATAAAAATAAAAAAATTGACTGGTTTTATAATGAAATCAATATTTATTTTTCAATAAACACCCACATTTTACAGAAAATCAATTTTAAAAATTAGAAAATTTAACATTAATAAGATAGATCTTAATTTTCTTTATTGAGACTTTTTATATAAATTTCTATTAAAATTAAAGACTTTTTATAATTTGAAAATTGATTTTTTATTCTTCTGAATAATCATGTATTTTACAAAAATTTATGCCATAAAAATGGTAATTTCTTTGTATTTAAGTTTTAAAAAACCATTAGAATTTACTTATTTTTTGCTAAGAATCCTCATTATCTCATTTAAAAATCTATTATTATTTATATTCAAGATTATTTTAAAAGTTTGATTATTTTTGTTGTTTTTTAAATAATTCTAAAGTAAATTCAAGTGAGTTTTTAATATTTTACACTCATTTTAGAATTAAATGAGTGTAAAAATTTAAATCTATTCTAATCTAAAAAATACATAAAGCTTAGGATATTCTATGATCAAGCTTTGCTTTCTCTCCAGTCATCACTTCCACTAGTTCCAGCAGCAGTATGTTCCCAAACTACTTTTCTATAACTCATTGAAACTTTTAAGAGTTCTGTTTTATCATGATTACTCGCATCTTGTGCATTTGGCATTATCAATTCAATATTTGTAATAATTGCATCTTCTAATTTTGTAGTAAAGAAGTGCTCAGATCCACCACTTGTTGCAGTTCTAAACCAATGAACTTCCACTGTTGGAAGTCTTTCTCCTTTGGTAAGCGCATTATACAACAAAGGTACAGACTTATTTAAAGAACAAGTAAAAGAAAAAGGTTTATGAACTCTTTGTCCCGAAGGCTGTCCACTTTGTTGATCAACGGGTACGGTTACAATATGAGATACTTCTTGAGCCATAATTTCATCTTCATGACCTGATTTATATCTATTTCCAATACTAGCCTCAGTAGATGCACCACTTGAAATTAAACCTTGTGTAGAGCCTTCAATTTTTATAAACGCCGGTTCAGCCATAAAAACCTCCTTTAATTTTTTTTAACACTTAAAATTGTATCATTTTAATGTTAATCTATTTAAATTTTATTGTAAAATATTTTATAGCATTGATATTAATTATCTGTTTTTATTTTTTAAGGAAGAAATGATGTTTAAAAAAATATGTAATTTTTTAAAATCAAAATTGTTTATAACTGCATTTCTGCTTTGTTGTATTTTTCTATTTAGTATTTTATTTTGGTTTTGGGGGTCTTTGGTAGCTTTTAATGATATATACATTTTTAGTAGTCCATTTTTAAGATTTGGCATCATCTCTATAATTTGGTTTATCATCTTTCTTTTTTTTCTATTAAAACCCATAATGGACTTTTTCTCCTCTTTAAAAAGTGAAAAAAGATTAAAAATTAAAAATCTAAAAAAAGAAGCGGATGAATTTATTTACAAAGCTAAAAGAAATTTTTTTTTATCACTTAAAGACGCCAAAGAAACTTGGAAAAATGATCTAAAAACAAAAAATTTACCCTTAATTATCATTATAGGAAATGAAGGGGCTGGAAAAAGCACTTTTATTAATTATTCTGATATCGAATATCCGCTTAGTGATAGTTTGGAATCTTATAAAAAATTTCACAAATCTACTAGAAATTTTGCACTCTATATATCAAAAAAAGGTGCTTTGCTAGATACAGAAGGAAACTATTTTTCCCAAGAAGAATTTTTTAAGCCTACAAGCAGCGATGAAATTCCTGAAGATGACATAGATAAAAATAGAGATTTTTTAATTAAAAAAAATATATGGAAAAAATTTCTTGTTTTTCTTAATAAAAACTTTTTTCATAGCAAACTAAACGGTATTATTTTAGTCATTGACACTGTTCTTTTTTTAAATAATTCTAAAGAATATTCCAAAAATCTCATTAGATATTTAACAAGAAGAGTCAATGAGTGTGAAAAAACTTTAAATTTAAAATTACCTATTTATATAGTCTTTTCAAAACTCGATTTAATTGAAGGTATGAAAGAATATTTTGATATTTTTGATAAAAAAATTTCAAATAAAATTTTAGGATTATCTTTTGGGCAAATTTTAAATGAAGAATATTTAAATAATGAATTTAAAGAATTAAGTGATTCATTATTATGTTCTTTAATGAGTAAAAATTCCTACATTCATAATATAGAACATAAAAATAAAAGTTACTTATTTTTAAAACAACTTGATAATCTATTTGCATTAGTAAAGACATTTATTTTAAATATGCAAGAAGAAAATAAACTTAAAAATAATTCTTATCTTAGAGGGGTTTATTTTGTCAGCGCTTATCAAGAAAATATTCCTAGAAATTTCTTACTTGATGCAATATGCGATAAATACAATTGTAAAAAAGTATTATCAAGATCTAGTATTATATACAATAAACAAAGCTATTTTGTTAAATCTTTGCTTGAAGATTTGATTTTCACAGATTATTCTTTAAGTTCTATAAAATCTTATTCTAAAAAATTATCTTTTTTAGTCATAATTTTAATTGTAAGTTTTGGAACTTTCACCATATCTTCCTATTTTATAAATAAAAATAATGATGAATTTAGAAAAAGTCAAAATACCTTAAAATCTTTAGAATCACTTTTTAAAAATCAAGATTACCAAAATTTAGATATTAAACAAAAAGCTGATTTTTTAATTGAATTAAGAAATATTTTAAACACTTATCCTGAACTTTGGAAAGATGGCAGCATATTGCAATATTTAAACCTCAATCTTTCATATAAAGGATTCACTGCAGCTAGACAACTTTATTATAAACTTAATGAGGATGTGCTAAAAAATACTTTATTAAAAGAAATGGAATATATTTTACTCACCGATACAAATAAGGAAAATTTAATCAAAACTTTATATATGTACAAATCTTTATTTGAGCAAAAATATTTTAATAAAGAAATGTTAAAAATTTGGATTAATGAAAATTGGAATACTTTAAGTAAATATTCTATCTCTAAAGATGATTTTCTAGATGGAGTAGATGAGCTTAAACAATTTGACCTTAAATCTTTTAAAGAAGATGAAAACAGCATAGATACAGCAAAGAGAAAACTTGAAACCATAAGTAGAATTCAAAGAATTTATATTCTTCTTAATTTTTTAAATAGTGATAAACCTAAAGAAAAATATCTTATAAAAGAAGATTTGGGTTTTACTGCAAATAGTATATTTTCAAGTGATTCCCAAATCACTTCTATAGATAAAGTATATACAAAATCAGGTATGATGGATTTTTTAAAGAACTTAAATCAACAAGTTGACACTGCCATTAACATAGAATCTTGGATGTTAGATAATAGTTTCAAAGAAAATAAAAATACTTTAACCATAGGCATTTTAAAATTATACTTAAACGAATATAAAAACGCTTGGCAAAATTTGCTTGCTTCATTAAAACCTGTAAAATACAATACCAAAGAATCAATGCTTAATGAGCTTGACATTTTATCAAAAAAAGAAAATCCTTTATATTCTTTACTAAAAATCGTTAGTTCTAATACAAATCTAAATGATGCAGCTTTATTAACACAAGCTTATAATTTAGGCTTAAATGCTGGGGAAATTAAATCCAATTTTATCAGTATAAGTAATTCTTTTATGCAATATCATAAGCTTGTAGATAATAATTCACTTTTAAGTGTTGGCAATATAGAAGTTGGTAAAAGCTCTGATAGTGAAAAAATACTAGATATTATTAATGCAAATGTAGCAAATGTAGCAAATAAAATTACAGATTTTAACTCTAATAATAATCAAAGTGCTGAAGAAAAAATTTCATATGCCCTTGGAAATAATAAAGATTCTAATGATCCTTTTATTATACTTCAAATGAATACAAAAAAATTACCTAATGAGTTAGAAAGCTATTATAGCCAACTTTGCGATAATTCTTGGAAATTAATTGAAAACTACGGCATTTCATTATTTAATAGTGCTTGGATCAATGAGGTTTATAACCCATTTATAAATAATATTGCACCATTTTATCCCTTTAATGAAGAAAGTACAACTGATCTTAGCATGGATAATTTTAAAACATTTTTTGGTAAAAATGGAACATTAAATAGTTTCTACAAAAAATATCTAAACAATGTTTTAGTGAAAAGAAAAAATAATTACTTTATTAATTCTCAATTTGCTTCAAAAATAAATTTTTCTAAAGAATTTTTAGATTTTATTACCAATGCTGGTAATCTCTCAAGCCTTATATTGAATGCCAATGACAATATAAAAGTTAATTTTACCATTCAAAGTCTTGATCTAAGTGCGGATTTTTCTTTTATAAAACTTGGCTATAATGATAAAAATATCCGATATGATCACACTCTTAATCAATCTTTGCAAATTATAGCCGAAGAATTTAATAACGGAACAAGCTTAGATTTTACAGCTTATAGCTATTCTAATCCTAATTTAAATTATACAAAATCATATAAAGGGGAGTGGGCTTGGTATAAATTTATAAAAGACAACAAAAATAATTCCACCTATAGTATTACATTTAACAATAATAAAAACTTATATTTTGACTTTGCAATGACTAATGGTGCTAATGATGTAAATAACATAGTTCATATTTTAAATAATCTTAAAATAGTGGAAAATATTACAGGAGTAAATAAAAAATGATAGATAAAGAAGAATTAGGAATTACTATTGAAAATTACGACGAATGCATCAATGGTACTAAAACATTTATATTTCAATCAAAAGGTGGAACCATAGGAAGCGGTGATGATTGTGCTTTTCGCGTTCAAGACAAACTAGAACAAGTCAAAAATACACATGCGATAATATCTTATGAAGAGGGGTCTTTTACAATTGCACCTTTTGAAGACGCTGATATTTATTACAATAGATCTTTTTCTAAAATACCGAATGGCTATGAAATAATAATTACCATAGGTGATATTTTTAGAATCGGTAATTTAGAATTTAAATTTGTAGATGCAAATAGCATTGAAGAAAATATTAAGGAAAATAAAAAATATTTAGAAAATATTGAAAAACGTAATCACTTTGATGAAATTGAAATTAAACCTAGAGGAAAAACAAGTATAAATTTTGATAAAAATGAAGAATTAAAAGAAATTTTAAAAAATAATGATTATAAATTTATCGAACAAGAAAAAACAGATAAAAGCTTTTTAAAAGAAATCACTCAAAAGAATCCAAATTCATTAGAGTATGAAAATATCTTGAAAAGCCTAATAAAAAATTTCAAAGATATTAAAACAAAACAACAAAATTCTAAATTAGAAAAAGATTATCCCTCTATCAATATTAAGGATTTTGAAAGTATTATTGATAATATACCTTTACTTAAATCTACAAGGTTAATCAATATTTTAGCACTAAGCATGATTGCGAAAGAATTATATACTCCAATCTTTGAAGAAATGGAAGAAAATATGTTTATTAAATATCTTGAAGCTGCCATACAAAACAATATTAAAGAAGATAAGATTCTTTTTGAAAATCTTACCATAAAAGCATTAGAAAAATATATTAAAGATTTTGAGTAATTTTTTAC
>NZ_JACHTP010000033.1:0-9111 GCF_020135855.1 Campylobacter sp. B0100352/1 | reverse complement strand
GAGTATGTTTTGTGGTATAAATATTTATTTATTTATTCGTATAGTTTCATATATACTATGGTGTATTTTTTTTGTGTATTTCCTAAGATTTTCGCCCAGCCAAGTTTGGCGGTATTTTCATCCCCTAAGATAAATTTCATTTCTGAAGAATAGTTGATTTTAAGGTATAAATCAACGCAAAATTCATTATTTGTTAAAAACATTATACTATTTTTTAAATCATCATGTTTAGCTCCATTGGGCATAAATTTAACCGCTTCTTGATATGAAATATCTTTTATATAAATTGCTATTTTATTTTGATAAGAGGTAAATTTATCACCCAGTATAAAATTATTTCCCAAGGCGTGATTTTTTATACCCAGTTTATTTCTTTGAGTATCTGAGATTAAAATTTGGTGGGGCAAATTTTCAATGATCGATAATTTGTCTTTTAATTTAAAGTTAACTTGTAAAACTCTTTCTATATGTGTTTTTGGACGCCTTAAACTTAATAATAAAGGTGCAAAAGGCAAATATTTATTTGCGATATCATATTCTTTAATTCCTAATATATTAAATAAAATTTGAGAAATAGAGTCTTTAAAATTATCATTAAAAGATCTCGGATAATTTTTTAAGCCAACGACATCGAAAAATATCCAAAGTAAATAGTGATTAAAAAAATCAAAAAATAAAGTCCAACCTTGCTCTCCATCTTCATTTCTAGATAATTTATCTAACATAAATGAAGGAAGTTGTGAAGAAACTCCATGCAACCCCATAAAATTTACAAATAATTCTATAAATGATTGATCTGAAAAAATAATTTTTTCTAGATCTTTATTTGGATGTTTTAGACTTTTATTGGTTCTTAAAAATATATTTTTTTTCCCATAATCTTTTTCTAATTTTCTTATAAGTTTAAAAAAACTATATGAAGTTAGATCATTCATATTAAAGCTTTTTTTCCAAAGGAAGCAGGGTAATGTAGAATTTCTTTTGAGTCAAGACATTTTATCTTTAATTCACAAAAGGAATTAATGCTAGCAAAAGATGCTAAAAATTTGGATATAACTAATCCTAATAAATACACTTCGCCTAAAGTATAAAACTTAGAATCTTTAATGCTAAAAATAGCTACTGTTCCCTTTTTTGTAATATTTTCATCAATTAGATAAGTGCTTTTGCTTTGAATATCAACTATAGATTCTTGTAAAAGTTCATAAGATTTCCAATTTAATTGATTATCTAAAAAACTATAGCTTTCTAATACACCAAAAAAAGCTTTTCTGCTTAATATAGTTTGATAAGAAAAAGATAGCACGGAAACAAGTTTCCACAATAAATTACCATCAACGCTACATCTTCTCGCTTCGCTTGGAATTTCGATATTTTTAGTATCAACACCTTTTAAATTGCAATTATTGATATCGCCTATTTTTAATCTTGAAGGAAGATCTCCATTGGAGCATAAAAGATCAATGCTTATGGTTTCATCCATTAAATAAGAGGAGAAAAAGGAAATTTCACTAAATACTTCTCCTTTAGAATTCTTTTTAGTATTTATGCTATAAAAGTCTTTTTGATTATCTTTTAAAAATTCAAAACGTTCAAAACTTTTATAGTTTTTTAACAATCTTTTACCCCCTTCGCTATTGTGTGCTTTAACTTGCAATGTTTGTATAATCTCATAAGCTTTAGGTTGGCTTCTATCAATAAAAATTCGATAACTATCTTTTTTATGATTATTTATAAGAGGTTCTGCGCTTTTTGCAAAGATATTGATAATGGGTGTCATACCTAAAGAAAGTAATTCTTTTCTAAATATGCAATTTGTTGGAAAAGGCTTGGAGAATTTAAATTCAATATTAATTGTTCTTCCTTGACAATTATTTAAAACATCTAAGCCATTAATTCTTAGAAAATTAAATTTATGAGGCATAAAAAAATATTCCCTCAATAAAGAAAAAGCTTCAAAACCTAAATCATTATAAGATAAACTACTTTCATCTGGATTTAATCCTATTTTTTCAATATCATAAGTATTGAGAAAAAATTCTTCATCGGTGTCTAAACATTGAATTTTTAATTCTTTCAAATAAGAGTGTATATATAATAATAAAGTAGTAGACATGTAAGTATCATTACCTAAATATAAATTAATTTTTTCTAAACCTAAATCACTTATTTTTGTTTCTGCTTTATCTATTTGTAATTTTAAGTTAAAAGTATAGTCTTGGTTTTTACTTGATACAAAAACCTCATTTATGGAAATAGGATAAAGATAGACATCATAAACAGTTTTAAATTCACAAATGCATTTATCTATAGGTTTTGATTTAACAATAGTCCCTTTAGGAATAGTAAGTTTATTTTCTTTGCTATTTTGTTCAAGTTTAAATTCTTGCATACATAAAGAGGGCAGGGGATTTGTATAGTTTGGAGAAACTATATTGATTAAAGATTCTGCAATATGTGGGATATTTTCATCAAGTTCTTGATGAATTTTAGAACTTAGGATCGCTAAATTTTCAATAATTCTTTCTACATCAGGATCTTTACTATCGTAAGCTAAAAATGGAGCTAGTTTTGGATAATTTTTTACAAAATATTCTCTAGTTTCATATAGATATTCGAGTTCTTTTTGGTAATAAAAGATATTATCCTTCATTTAACCTCGCAATATCTATTATTTTTGAAGATAATCTCTATACTAAATTCTTTAAAACGATCTTCTTGAAAAAAACATTTTGTAATAAAAGAAAGCTGCCAAGGACTTAAGCTATTATCATAAGTAATAGAAACAACTCTTATTCTTTTTTCATAATTATCAATTAACTTTCTTATTTCCTTAGCCATTGATATGCATAATTCACTAGAACTAAGATTAATGTCAGTCATATTTGGCATCCCTAAATCTTTCGCGGTATAACAGTCATTAATCTTGGAGTTGAGCAAAACTTTTATATTATTCTTTACATCCTCAAAATCATTTTGATAGAAAGGAATGTGTGCGTTTTGCTCGTCTAGATCGTGAATCAGTTTATCTAACAAAGACATTATTATTCTTTATCTAGCTTCCCTACCAAAGAAAGCTCAAAATTACCACCCATATATTTAAAATGCGGTCTAACACTTAGTCCTATTTTATACCATCCTGGTTCTCCTGGTATATCATCAACTTTAACTTGTGCAGCCCTAAATGGACGACGACTTCTTACTTCAGAAGGCGGATTTTCTTGATCAGAAATATATTGTCTTATCCATTCATTAAGTCCGTTTTCGATATCACTTCTTTCTTTCCAACTTCCTATTTCTTCTCGTTGTAAAACTTTTAGATAATGTGCTAATCTTGAGATTAGAAAGATATATGGAAGTTGAGTTCCTAGTCTATAGTTTGTTTCAGCTTCTTTGCCCTCTGGTGTATTTTGAAATATTTTTGGCTTTAACGGAGAGTTTGCTGAAAAAAATGCCGCATTATTACTATCTCTTCTTAAAGTTAAAGTTATAAAGCCTGCTTCAGCAAGTTCGTATTCTCTTCTATCGGTAATTAAAACTTCTGTAGGTATTTTTGATTGCATAGTGCCAAAACTCTCATAAAGATAAGTAGGTAAGTCTTTTACAGAGCCTCCACTTTTTGGTCCTATGATATTGCCACACCATCTATATTTGGCAAAACTTTCTGTTAATCTTGTGCAAAAAGTATATGAGGAATTAGCCCATAATAAATGATTATGCGAAGCATGAACATTTTCTTTGTAATTAAAGCTTTTTATAGGATTTTCTTCTGGATCATAAGGACTTCTTGCTAAGAATCTTGTTACTAGCAAACCCGTATATTTAGAGTCTTCATTTTCCCTAAAAGTTCTCCATCTTGTATATTGCGGTCCTTCTAATAAACCTTGCAAATCTTGAATATTTGCAAGTTCAGAATAATCTTCAAGTCCAAAAAATTTTGGTCCAAAAGAAGTTAAAAAAGGAGAGTGACTCATAGCTGCAATACTAGCCATTTTATTTAAAAAAGTCATATCAGGACTTGCTGAACTAAGTTGATAATCTCCAATGATCGCCCCTACAGGCTCTCCTCCAAATTGCCCATACTCTGAAGAATATATATTTTTATAGACAACACTTTGTGTTATATCTGGATTATTTTCAAAATCCTCTAAAGCTTCTTCTTTTGTTATGTCAAATAAATTGATTTTTATATTTTCATTAAAATCAGTTCTTTCAACTAAAAATCTAAGTCCGCGCCATGTGGATTCAAGCTTTTGAAATTCTTCATTGTGTAAAATTTCATCCATTTGCATTGAAAGCAAGTCATCAATATGTGCTATCATCTCATCAAGTGCAAATTTATTAATTTTTTCTTCAGCATTATCGCTTTTAACAATCTCTGAAATAAATTCAGCAACACCTCTTTTAGCAATGCTATAACTTTCATCAGTTTTAGAATATTTGCTTTTTTCCATAATTTGTTCAATAATTGGAGTATCGACTATTTTAGTATTTGCCATTTTAATTTCCTTGCTCTTCTTGTTTAATTTCTAAAAGTAATTTCTCTTTAGTTTTTTCATTTTTCAATGCTTCTAAAACAGCTTTTCTAAAATCAGGGATATTACCCATAGGTCCCTTTAGTGCCATCAACGCTTCTCTTAACTGCAATAACTTATTTAATTCAGGTATTTGTTTAGCTAAATTATCCGGTGAAAAATCCTTCATACTGGCAATATTAAGTTTAACATCAAGCTCTTCAGCTCCTGTACCAAGGGTATTTTTTACACTAAAGCTTGTTGATATGTTGAGTTTTCTCATAACTTGATCAAAATTGATTTTGTTAATCTGCAAAATCTCTCTTTCTTCTAAAGGAGTTTCATTTTTTCCTTTTAAATTCGCCATTACCATTAATTTTAACGGTAATTCTACATCTTCGCTTTGTCCATTAGTTTTGGCTTTGTATGTAATATTAATACGTTCTTTTGGGGCATGAGATCCATCTGACATTGTTAAATCCTTAAAAGTAATATTTTTTTAGTTTGATTATTATATTAAAATTTGCTAAATTTAATCTTGTATTATTTAATTTTATTTTTTGCGTTTTCATATTCTTCAGCTAAATAGTCTTTTAATAAAGTTTTTTCCATTAATTCTACTAAATATATATATAGAATTTTTGAGTTTTTTTTCATTCCTTTTGATTCAAAAATTTTTGCCATTTCTAACAAGGAGTTAATATTATTCATAATAGAATTGTTAAAATTCTCTTTATCGATATTTATTAAGATTTGTTCAAAATCTTGCGATATTTGTTCTTTATCGGTTTTTTTAATTGAAAATAAGCTTTTTTTATGTTCTTTTGCCCTGATAAAATATTTATAAACTTCTTCTTTACAAATAAAATCACCATTTTGAAAACGTAGAAGTTCAATGGTTTCAAATTTGGAAATAAAATCACTCGTTAATATCATAAGAATATCTAGTTGTTTATTTTTTTTCTTTTTTTCTAAAAAATGACAGAAAAGTTGTATACCTTCTATCCAAAAAGGATTTAAAATAAGCTCATGCATAAAACATTTAATGTGTTCTATATCATTTTTTTTATCAGAAAGCAATATACGGATTGCATCAGCATCGGGTTTTCTTATTTTAGTGATCTTTTCACTATTGCATTCTGGTAAGCATTTGATTTTTCCCCACATCGCTTGAGAAAATAAAGCATAAACACTAAGGTTATTTTCATCTTCATCTAAGAGTTCAAAAGCAAGTTTTTGATAAAAATTTTTGTATTCTCTTTCATTGAGGGAATTAATATTATCACTTTTAATATTTACAGATACTTGAGTTACGGGTGATTTTGGAAGCTGTGTTGGAGTTTGGACAATTTCAATTTTTGCAAAATTACAAGATAATAAAGTTTCAAATTCTGAAAATAAAGCAATAAATTGCTTGGTAATTTCAGGAGATATAAGTATTTCTGTTTTATTATATTCTTGAATAAAATTTTGGATTAAATTTTGGATTTTTCGTTTTTGAGTTAATATATAATCATTATTTTCATCCATAAGTTTTTTTAAATGTTGAAAAAGAAGTAAAAGTTTCTCAAAACATTCTTGATTATTTAAATTAAAACAGGATAAAAGAAAATAATTACAGATTTTAAATTCTAAAGAATGTTGCATTAATATAAATTGAGAATATTGATAAACTTTATCCCAAGAAATATTTTCATGATTTAACGTTTTATATTTTGACATTTCATCTTCAAGCAATTGAAATTCTTGCAATTCATCTAAATTATTTTTTGATTGATCACAAAAAGACATTTTGATTCCTCTAAAAAATTTATCTCATTATAATTAAATTTTAAAAAATATTATGTTAATTTTTTAAAAATTTTACTTTTAATAATTTTAGAATTGAGTTAAAAATTATAAATTCAATTAAAGAAAGGATTTAATTTAAATGTTTTATAAAAAAAGCTTATTTCTTTTATTGCCTTTAATTTTTTGTGCTTGCTCAAGTATGGTCAGCATCAAAATCGACAATAAAGAAAATTCTAATCTCAATAAAAGAAATGATGATGTTCCTGTGACGGCTATCATATATCAGCTTAAAGATATTAAAAAATTTGAAGAAGCAAGCGATATAGATTTGGCCACTAGAGAAGACGGTGTATTGGGAAAAGATAAACTTGATTCTATTAAAACACAAATTGCACCCAAAGATAATATTATTGCAATTAAAGTAGATAGTGGAGAAGTTCCTTATGTTGGAGTTCTTGTTTTATTTGCAAATAATACAAACAAGGTGACAAAAGTATGGGCAAAAACTAAAGACGCAAATGGATTTGGAAGTGGTAAGTATTTAAAATTTGAAATATCTAAAAAGGGTATTAAAAGAATTGAGTAGGAAATATATATGGCAAATAAATTAAAAGTTGCTTGGTTTGATGGACTCAATATTGGACAAACTCATTTTGAGCAACAAGAAAGATTTTTTAATAGAAATATAGACCTTAAGACTATAAATATATATAGCAATTTATATGGCATAATTGACTTAGAATTTTCTCAAGAAATGTTATTGCAAGGAAAAATTGCACTTTCTAAAATTTCAGGTATTGCACAAGATGGAAGCATTTTTAATGCGCCCGAACAAGATTTGTTACCAGAACCTATTGAAATTAATTATGAATCTTTGATTGATTCTGTTGTAGTATTGAAAATTCCAATCGGAGTTACGGATATTGCTGATTTATCTTTAAGAAACACTTTTCCAAATTCAAAGTATATATGTCTTAGAAATAGTATTGCTTTAAGGAATTATGATGATTCAAAATCTAATGCAATGGATAAAATTGAAGATGAATATGAGCTTGAAAATTTAACCTTTACTCAAGAAAAAAAAGATTTACTCCTTGCAAGTCTAAGATTAAAGCTTGGTATTTTAGGCAATTCAACTCCAGACGAACTTGAATTGCCAATCGCAAAAATTAAAAATATTGATATTAATAAAAAAATAGAGTTGGAAAATGATTTTATACCTACTTGTTTAAATATTAGCAAAATACCTACTATAAGATCTTTTTTAGAAGAAATTATTTTTTCAATTAATCAGCACAAAAAAGTTTTATCTAATATTTTTAAAGGCATAGATCAAACAAAAAATACATTAGATTTTAGCACTTTTTTATCTCTTAATCTTTTAAAAAAATGGTATTTGATATTTTCACATCTATCAAAAAAAGATAAAATACACCCTGAATTTTTATATGAAAAATTTTTAGAATTTCAAGGAGAACTTGCGGCTTTTAGCAATGAAGAATCTTTTTTAGATTTTATTCCATATAAGCATGATAATCTTTATGGTACCTTTTTAAATATGATGAATAATTTAAGATTATTATTTTCTAAAATCACAAGTCCTAAATATTTTATAGCCAAAATCAGCATTAATGGTAATGGTTTTTATGATTTTATTTTTGATAATCCAGGTGTTTTAGAAGATGCCGAAATTTATTTCGCAATTCGTGCAGATTCAACTATAGAATATTTACTTAGTAATTTTAAAACTCAAAGTAAAATACATACTCAAAGTAAAATTAAAAATATAGTCGCAACCCAACTTGAAGGTTTGAATGTGGATCAAGTGCCTAATATTCCTTCTAGTATTCCTTATTTAAACGGTTATGTTTATTATAAAATAGATAAAAGAGACCCATTATTTAAGGATTTTAAAAATGAAAATGTTATCAGTATTTATTTAACTAATAATATCAAAAATCCTGATATCATAATGTGGGCGGTATTTCAATGAATGAAATAATTAACAATGAAGAAAAAAAGGCATTAAGCTTACTTCTTGATTCAAATTTTGATGGTTTAAAAAATAATAAAATTGTAGATTATTCCTTAGAATTGCTTTTGCTCTCTTATAGACTTTCAAAGATCACTTCTATAGATACAAATAATATTAATCAACTTAGGGAAACATTGATTAATAAAATTTTAGACATAACTTCAAAACTAAGTATGTGCAAAGAATATGATGAAAAAGAAATTATTAAATTTAAATATTGTCTTTGTGTTTTTATAGATGAAAGTTTAATGAAAAATGAACTTTTTATTGATTTTTGGGCTCACAATACTTTAACCGTTAGACTATTTGATGAAACTTTGGGCGGTAATAATTTTTATGATATCGCATCTTCGTGGATTAATAATCCTTTTAAATTTAAAGATTTTTTGGAATTTATTTATGTTTGCTTAATTCTTGGATATAAGGGAAAATACAATGAAGCCAAAGATAGAGATGAAAAAATAATTCATTTTTGTGATAATATTGCTGCATCATTAAGGCCAGTTTATAAAGTAGAAGAGGAGTTAGCTTTTAATAAAGCATATAAGATCAGTTTAAAAGAAAATTTTTGGCAGAAATTTATAAGATTATATTTTAAAAAAATTATTATTATTATACCAATGTTAATTATATTGGGAGTATTTGGTTATACAATTTTTAATTTAGAAACTAATAATCTTAAAGTGGATAATAATATATCTGTATTGATAAAAAAACTAATGCCTATAGAGTAAATAAAATTATAGTTTTTAATTATATAAGTTGTGAAAT